>DASRBU010000348.1:0-8042 GCA_035653475.1 Candidatus Dormiibacterota bacterium
CGCCCTCGCCGGAGCTGCTGCGGGGGGTGCTGGACGCGGCCATGAGCGTCCACCTCGACCGCTTCCTGAACGTCCCCGCGCGGCGGCTGCCGGAGCCCGAGCCCGGCGCCGAGCCGGAGACGCTGCTGGCCGAGCTGCCCCGCCTGCTCGACCGGCAGCAGCAGGTCGACGCCGCTCGTCGGCTCGTGGCCTCGTTCCTCGGCGCCGGCGGCGACCCGGGCCGGCTGGTGGCCGCCCTGGGCGCCGCGCTCCTTCGCGAGGATCGCAACTTCCACACCATCCAGTGCCTGGAGGCGGCCGTGCGCCAGCACGAGCGGCTGGCCGGCACCGCCGACGCCGCCCTACCCCTGGTGGCGGCCGCCGGCTACCTGGCCGCGCACGCCCCCACCACGCGCTCCCAGCACCAGACCTTCGAGATCGCGCGGCGGCTGCACCGGGGCGAGCGGCTCTACGAGGACGAGGACCTGGCCTGAACCCCGGGGCCCGGGCTCCTCTCCGGCGCCAGGGCGCGGGGTCCCGGTGAAGCCGGCTTCGCGGGGGCGTTCCCCAGGGCCGCAGCGGGACCGTGCAGCGACCCGACCCCAGCCCCTGCCCTCCAGGGGTGGGCTCGACCCGAGCGCGGCGATCACCGGCGGGGAGTGGACACCGCGACCATCCGCGGCCCGGATGCGCCGGCCGAGGACCCGCCCCCGGGACCGGAGCCGGGACCTCCCCTCCTCCCGTCCCTCGATGGCGGTGGGCCGGCGGGGAAGGGGCGCCTCACCCGTCGGCGCGCCCGCTCCTGTGGCCAGCGGGCGCCTCGGGGAGGTCCCCGACCCTCACCCGGGCGGGGACACGGCCCCCTCCCTGGCCGCCCGCAGGCGCACCGCCAGCTCGAGCAGGAAGCCGGCCTCCACATCGTCGAGGTCCACGCCCAGCAGCCGCTCGATGCGGGCCAGCCGGTAGCGGAGCGTGTTCACGTGCACGTGGAGGGCAGCGGCGGCGGGCTTGAGACGGCGACCGGCGCGCAGGTAGGCGGCCAGGGTGGGGAGATAGCGCGTGCGGCGGCGCCGGTCCGACTCCAACAGCGGCCGTAGGGTGCCGTCGGCCAGGGCATCGAGCCGGGCCGGGTCGACCGCCCGTGCCACCAGCCCGTAGAGGCCCAGCTCCTCGTGGGTGCGGACGCCCCCCTCGGGCAAGGCCCGGGCCACGTCCAGGGCCAGCGTCGCCTCGCGGTGGGACTCGGCGTAATCGCCCAGCCGGTGGCAGATCCGGCCCAGCCCGGCCGCGAAACGGGCGCCCCCGAGCCTGGCGCCGGCGTCCCGCAGGATCCCGGAGAGGACCTGCCGCAGGCCGGCCGTGTCCGCGCCCGGGACCCGGACCAGCAGCACCGCGTCCCGCTCCCGCAGGTCGATCACCGGCTCCAGGCCGCGGCGCTCCGCGAGCTGCCGCAGCGCCTCGGCCGCCTCCCGGGTGACGAAGGGCGGTTCGGACCGATGCCCCGCGGCGCAGAGGCCGACGCGGAGCACGGCCCGGGCCACGCCGAGGTCGATCCCGAGCCTCGCCGCCTGCCGGAGGACCGTCTCCTCGTCGCCCAGCCGGCCGTGGAGCAGGTCGTCGAGGAAGCGGGAGCCCGGCCCGTGCTGGTCCTGGAGGAGGCGCTGGGAGCGCAGCAGCCAGACCGTGAGCAGGTGGGCGACCTGCTCCAGGCAGGCGTGCTCCTCCTCGCCGGGGGGCGGTGTCCGGACCACCTCCAGCACCCCCAGCCGGCGGCCGGCCGCGCCCAGCGGGAACCGCAGCTCCTCCCCCTGCCGGTCGCCCACCCGGGCGATGGCCCGGTCGGCCCGGTCGCGCACGCACACCGTCGCCCCCAGCCGCCCGGCCAGCACGCCCAGCCCCGCCTCCAGCCCGCCGTCCTCGGAGAGGGCCGCGGCCACCTCGGTGACCAGCCGCCGCAGCTCCGCCCTCCGGCGCTCGACCTCCTCGCACGCTGCCAGCCGTCGGCGCAGCTCCTGTCGCGCCTCGGCCGCGGTCAGGGCGGCGCTGACCAGGCGGGCGAAGAGCGTGTGCAGCTCCACCTCGGCGGCGGAGAAGCGCCGCAGGCGGTGCTCGGCCGCGTAGAGCACGCCCACCACCCGGCCGCCGGAGCGGATGGGAGCGGCGATGGAGCAGCGCAGCCCCTCGGCATCGATCAGGGCCTTCGAGAAGCGCTCGCGCCGGGGGTCGTGCCGGTAGTCCCGGACCACCAGGGTCTCGCCCCGCGCCACCACCCGCCCCCCGATCCCCTGGCCCACCGGCAGCAGCCACCGGCTCGCGGTCTCGGGGTTGCGGAACCCGGAGTGGGCGGCGAGACGGAGCACCTCCCCGTCCCGGACGGCCAGGTAGCTGCAGCTGGTCCCGAGCAGGAGCCGGGCGGCCTCGTTGGCGCGCCGCAGCACCTCGGGCGGCGTCTCCGCCTCCTGCACCCAGAGGCAGGCCTCGGCGAAGAGACGCGGATCGCCGCGCGACCCGGAGCGCGACCCCATCCAGCCCATGGTGGCTTTCGGTCGTCGCCCCGGCAAGCCGAACGCTTGGTCACGAGGTGACGAAGAACGGGCCCAGATTTGTCGATCGGAGCCACGGCCGCGGCCTTTGGGCCGCGCTATGGTGCTGGTAGTCGAGCAATGGCGCGGTATCCGGCCGGGGACGGCCGGGATCGGCGGCGAGGAGAAGGAGGTCGAGACATGGCGGTGGGGACGCGGACGCTCACCGACGCCGAGCGTCGCCAGCTGAAGATGTTCTTCGAGCAGACGCGGTCCCTGCCGCAGCTGCTCGCCACCCTGCGCAGCCGGCGGGTCGGCCTCGGGTACGCGATCGAGAGCGGCGAGCCCGAGGTGCGGGCCAGCGGTCGCACGCTGGTCCAGGAGAAGGGGCCGCTGAGCTTCAAGTCGGCCCACGACCCGGTGCCCCTGAGCGAGCTGGAGGAGGCGCTGCTCGCCTGGTCGGCCTGCGGGCCGAACGGCATGGTCCACTGGGACATCGCCATCCACGGCGGCTTCCACGAGCTGGTCACGATCGCGGGCCGAACCGCGGCGGCCCCCGGCAACTCCTTCGCTCACGACCTGCTGATCATCCGCGACGACGGGGCCTACCTCTACAACCCGGGCCGCGAGCGCTCGAAGATGGTCGAGATCGAGGGGGAGGAGGACTACGGCAAGGTGCTCGAGTGGTACCGCCGCGGCCTGACCCGGATCCACGAGGGGCGGCCCGACATCGACTGGGGGCTGCGGGCGCCGGGCGCCCCCAACGCCTCGCTCTTCGGCCCCTACCAGTTCAACCTGAACCGTGAGGGGCAGACCTGGTTCATCCCCATCACCGACGTGGGCTGGCTCTACTTCAGCGTCATGCTCAACATCTTCGACGCCTGGCATCTCTACTTCGTGGACGACGCCACCCAGCGGCCGGCGGGCGTCGAGCCATGGGTCCAGGAGGGCAAGCTCGAGTTCCCGCTCACCATCAGCCAGTTCGAGCAGTTCATCTTCCAGGTCGAGACCTACCCGCCCGGCTCCTACGTCCAGAACCTGCGGCTCGCGGCCGAGGCCATGGGGCTCGGGAACTGGATCTTCTGCGGCTACTTCGACGACGTCCTCATGGGCGCCTACCCGGACATCGCCCGGGGTCTGGGCTTCCGCGCCGAGCCGCTCAACCCCAGAGCTCCGGCCGGGTCGGGGGCGCTGAAGGTGTTCGGCCTGGAGGGGGTCAAGGAGGCCACCTACGTACCCTCCCCGCGCTACCGCGACGGCCGGGCGGTGATGACGGCCATGATGGAGGAGAAGTACGGCCGCGGCGCCACCATGTCGCGCGGCGACGACAACTGGATGCTCCGCCACGGCGGGCCGTTCAAGCCCGAGGTGGTGCGCCAGATCGTCGAGCACCCCGACGTCCGGGTCTCGGACTGGGCGGTCGAGGCCGCCGTGGCCTACGTCGACTACTGCGTGGAGCGGTACGGGCAGTGCCCGGTCTACTTCAACCCCATGCAGTGCAACTTCGGGGCGGTCGTCCACCACGTGGACACCGAGTTCTACGAGCGTTACTACGTGGGCGGCTCGATCACCCCCCAGATCCGCGATCACATGCAGAACTGGCATCGATAGGGGAGGAAGAGCGAATGGAGTTCAAGCAGGTGGTCGGCCGGCGCCGCTCGATCCGCTACTACCTGCCCTTCCGGCCGGTGGAGCGAGAGAAGGTCCAGATCGTCCTGGAGGCCGCCCGGCTCTCCTCGCGGGCCGTCAACGCCGACTTCGTGCAGGCGATCGTGGTCGACCGCGACGCGCTCTCCGAGGAGGACCGCGAGAGCCTCAAGACCCCGACCACCACCGCCCAGTTGGACCTGGCCCCGGTCTGGATCTTCTGGCTGATCGACCCCACCGCGCCCCGGATCGGGCAGACCTCGCTGAAGCAGCTGGTGGACGTGGGGGCGCTGACACCCAGCCACGGCTGGAGCCACGCCTACGTGGACAACGTGGTCTGGCCCCAGGTGCTGCAGCCGATCCTGGCCGACCCGGGGACCGCCGTGCTGGTGGCGGCGGTGGAGGCCGGCCTGGCCATCGACCAGGCGCTGCTGGCGGCCGTGGACGAAGGGCTGGGCACCCAGCTGACGGCGCTCAACGCCGCCAACGCCAAGCGCATCCTCGGTATCCCCGACCACCTGATCCCGATCTGGATCCAGCTCCTGGGCTACCCGGCCGAGGACCCCGAGGCCGGAGGCCAGCGCCCCCGGAGCCCGTTCGAGCAGATCTACTTCGAGGGCAAGTATGGCCACCCCTTCGAGCGCGACGAGATGGTGGTGGAGCGGCTCAGGGCCGAGGGCATGATCATGCCCGAGGCCCCCTACCCCTGGCGGAAGGACGAGGTCAGGGCCCTGTCCAGGATGTTCGGGCTGCCCGAATGAGCGCGACCCCGGTGCCCGCGGACCTGCTCCAGCGCCTGGCCGGCCAGGCCACGGTGGGGGCGTGGCTGCGCGCCTACGACGCCCACTGGGAGGTGAGCCAGACCGACGACGAGGTCCGCTCCAAGCTGGAGGTCCTCTCCCGTTTCTGCCTGGTCTGCGGCAAGGAGCCGGACGAGCTGGTGGCCTGGCTGTTCCGCGAGACCCCGGAGGGTCCCAGGATCCGGCTCAAGCGGCGCCGCCGGGTCATGGCCCTAATCGACGAGTTCGAGCGCGAGCACGGCGGCCGCCCGGCCGGCAACGTGGTCCGCAGCTTTCTGATCCACAACGGCGTCGCCCTCTCGGCGGCGCCGCTGCGTTGAGGGGCGTGGCCGTGGAAGGGGTCTTCGTCGCCGGCGCGGCCATGACTCGCTTCGGCAAGCACCTGGAGCGGAGCCCACGGGAGCTGGTCGAGGAGGCGGTGACGGCCGCCCTGGAGGACGCGGGCCTGAGCCCCCGGGAGGTGGGCGCGGTCTACGTGGGCAACGCGGTGGGGGGCCTGATGAGCGGGCAGGAGTCGATCCGGGGGCAGGTCGTCCTGCGTCGGACCGGCCTCCTGGGCGTCCCCATCGTCAACGTCGAGAACGCCTGTGCCTCCTCCTCGACCGCCCTCCACCTGGGCTGGCAGGCGGTCGCGGCCGGGATGCAGGACTGCGTGCTGGTGGTCGGCTACGAGAAGCTGTACGACCCCGACCGGCAGAAGTCGTACCGGGCCTTCAACGCCTCCATGGACCTGGAGGAGATGGCGGCCCGCTTCCCCGGGGCCGGGGAGACCCGGAGCGTCTTCATGGACCTCTACGCCTCCTTCTCGGAGCGGGAGGGTCCGAGGGCGGCGGACGTCGAGGCGCTGGGCATGGTCTCGGTCAAGAACCACCGGCACGGCTCCCTCAACCCCCTGGCCCAGTTCCGGGAGGAGGTCACCCTGGAGCAGGTCCTGGCCTCGCGGCCGGTCGCCGGCCCCCTCACCCTGCTCATGTGCTCGCCGCTCTCCGACGGGGCGGCGGCGCTGGTGCTGACGGCCCGGCCGCGGAACCGGGGCCGGGTCAGGATCGCGGCCTCGGTGCTGGCCTCCGGACGCGGTGACGACCGCTCGAAGCCCCCTGCCACCTCGCGGGCGGTGGCGGCGGCCTACGAGCGGGCCGGGGTGGGCCCCGAGGACCTGGACGTGGTCGAGCTCCACGACGCCACCTCGATCGCCGAGCTGCAGCTCTATGAGGAGCTAGGCCTGTGCGGGAAGGGCGAGGCGGCGCGACTGGTGCTCGACCGGGTCACCTGGCTGGGAGGGCGGCTCCCGGTCAACCCCAGCGGCGGCCTGCTGGCCCGCGGGCACCCCATCGGCGCCACCGGCGCCGCCCAGGTGGTGGAGCTGGCCTGGCAGCTGCAGGGACGCTGCGGGCGGCGCCAGGTGCCGGGCGCGAAGGTGGCGCTGGCCCAGAACGGGGGCGGCTGGGTGGGCACCGACGCCGCCGCCTGCGCCGTCCACGTCCTGGTCACCTGAGGGTCCGGAGGTGGAGCCCGAGCAGGAGAGCGCGATCTTCGCCCGGCTGATCGCGCGACGGGCCGAGGAGGCGCCGGACCACCTGGCCCTGATCTTCGAGAACGGCGAGCTGCCGGCCGAGCCGGTGCGCAACCGGGACCTCGACCTGCGCGGCAACCAGCTGGCCTTCGAGCTGCGGCGGGCGGGGCTGCGCCCGGGCGACCGGGTGGGGGTGGTGCTGCGCAACCACCCCGAGTTCGTCTACACGATGGTGGCCAACTCCCGGCTGGGCCTGGTCACGGTCCCCATCGACCCCCGCGCCCGGGGCGAGCGGCTGCGCTACTTCATCACCTTCGCCGGCTGCTCGGCGCTGGTGGTGGAGGACGCCGTCCTGGCCGACCCCGAGGCCGCCCGCGTGATCGAGGAGTGCGGGTTGCGCACCTACGCCCTCTCCACGGCCGAGGGCCGGGCCCGGGGCCTGGAGGTCGAGGGCTGGCCCAGCCTGAACGAGGTCTTCGAGGGGCCGGAGCGGGAGGACGTGGGCCAGCACGTCGACCGCCTCGATCACCCCTGGTTCCTGAGCTACACCTCGGGCACCACCGGCGACCCCAAGGCGATCGTCTTCGGCTACGACCGGATGCTCTTCTACCGCCTGACCCCGCGCTTCTTCGGCTACCGGGAGGACGACATCCCCTACACGGGCCTCTCGCTGATCCACGGCAACGCCCTGGTGGTGACGCTGATGCCGGCCCTCTGGGGGGTGGTGCGGCGCTCGGTCTTCAGCCGCTGGTTCACGAAGTCGCGTCTGTGGCAGGTCTGCATCGAGCACGGCTGCACCACCTGGTCCAACCTGGGCGGCATCGCCACCGCCATCTACGGCGAGCCCCCCGCCCCCCACGACCGCTCCCACCGGGTGCGGCTGGTGGTAAGCGCGGGCATGCCGCGCGACCTCTGGGAGCCCTTCGAGCGGCGCTTCGGGGTGCGGGTGCTGGAGTGGTACGGGACCATGGAGGGCGGGTTCGCCTATAACCCGCCCGGCGTGGGACCGATCGGGTCGTTCGGCAAGCCCCCGGAGGGGCTGATCGAGATGGACGTGGTCGACGAGGAGGACCGTCCCCTCCCGCCGGGCCGGATCGGCGAGCTGGTCACCCGACCGGTCGGCGCCCCGGCCCGGCTCGAGTACTACGGCAACCCGGAGGCCTCGGCGCACAAGACCCGCGGCGGCTGGCTGCACACCGGCGACATGTGCTGGAAGGACGAGCAGGGGTGGTTCTTCTTCGCCCACCGTAAGGAGGAGGGCGGGATCCGAAAGCTGGGGGAGTTCGTCTCCGAGGACGTCGTCCGCCGGGTGCTGGCCGAGGATCCCGAGGTGCTGGACGTCCACGTCTATGGCGCCCCGGCGCGCAGCGGGGCGCCGGGCGAGAGCGAGGTGGTGGCGGCGGTGGTGGTGCGGGACCCGGACCACCTGGACGTGGCCGGGCTGTTCCGGCGCTGCGCCGAGCGGCTCGACCGCACCCACCTGCCCGACTACCTCCAGGTGGTCGAGGAGCTGCCCAAGACGGCGACGCAGAAGGTCCAGACCCGGACCCTGCTGGAGTGGTTCGATCGCTCGGCGGGGAG
>DASRBU010000349.1:0-3012 GCA_035653475.1 Candidatus Dormiibacterota bacterium
CTGGACCGTTTCTTCATGAAGGTACGGCTCGGCTACCTGAACGCCGGCCAGGAGGCCAGCCTGCTCGGCCAGGAGAAGGTGGAGTCCCCCTTCGAGGAACTCCAGCCGGTCGTCTCCCCGGGGGAGCTGCGCGCCGCCCAGCGGGCGGTCCGCGAGGTCTACGTGCGGCCGGAGCTGAAGGCGTACATCGCCCGCCTGGTCGAGCGGACGCGGACGCACCCCGAGGTCGCGCTCGGCGCCAGCACCCGGGGAACCCTCAACCTGTTCCACGCCGCCCAGGCACGGGCCGCGGTCCTCGGCCGTGAGTATGTGTTGCCCGACGACGTCAAGTCGCTGATCGAGCCGGTGCTGGGTCATCGCATCATCCTGCGCCCCAACGCCGAGATGCAGGGGTCGAGCGCCGGCCGTGTCCTGCGCCAGCTGGTGGAGCGGGAGCAGGTCCCTCAGGTGAGCCATGAGGGGTGACCCCGCCAGGTGTCAGGGGCCATGAGCCGCCTCCTCCTCGCCGCCGGCCTCGCCCTCCTCCTGCTCTTCGCTTACCTCACCGCCATCCGGCCCGCCTACGCCCTGGCCTACGCCTTCTGCCTCCTCTTCGTGGTGGCGTGGGCCTGGCCGAGGCTGGTGCTGCGTGGCATCGAGGTGGAGCGGGTGCTCGACCCCGGCACCCCGACCCTGGGCGAGGCCTTCCAGGAGACCTTCCGGGTGCGCACCCGGAGCCCGGTGCCCGGTCCCTGGGTGGAGGTGGTCGACCTGGGACGCCTTCCCGACTACCAGCCCGGCCGGGTGATCTCGCTGGGGCGTCGGCCCGTGACCTGGACGGCGCACGGCGTGTACCGGCAGCGGGGCTGGGTCACCTTCGGGCCCACCCTGGTGCGGGTGGGCGAGCCCTTCGGCCTCTTCAGCTGCGAGCGCCGCCTGGGCGACACCGGCCAGGTCCTGGTCTACCCCCGGGTCCGGCCCCTGCCCGAGCTGCTCCTGCCCGCCGCCCAGCACGCAGGGGCGGCGGAGCGCTATGGCAACTGGGCGGACTACCCGCCCGAGACGGGAGGCGTGCGCGACTACGCACCGGGGGACGCCTTCGACCGCATCCACTGGCCCCTGTCGCAGCGCCACCAGCGCCTGATGAGCAAGACCTTCGAGCAGCCCCTGACGGCCGATCTCTGGCTGGTGCTCGACCTGGATCGACGGGTCCACTGGGGCGAGGGGGAGGAGTCGACGCTGGAGTACGCCATCTGCCTGGCGGCCTCGGTGGCGATGCAGGTGCACGACCGGGGCCGCACCGTGGGCCTGATCGCCAACGACGCCCGGGGCACGCTGCTGGAGCCCCACCGCGCCGTGCGCCAGGACCGGGCGATCATGGACTACCTGGCCGGGGCCAGGGCCGACGGCCTCCAGACCCTGGGCCGGGCCCTGGCCTGGGACCGGGTGCGCCGTCTGCCCAGGCGGGCCCTGGCCGTGATCACGCCCAGCCCGGACCCGAGCTGGGTCGACGCCATGCAGGCGATGCGGGGCCGGGGCACGTCCCTGATCGCCTTCTACGTGGACGCCACCAGCTTCGGGGCCCCCGGCCCGAGTCTCAGCTTCGGGCTGGGCTCCGACCTGGACCTCTACGTGGTGCGCCGGGGCGACGACCTCTCCCGCCTGGTGAGGACGAGGGATGCCGTCCGCCTGGCCTAGGTTCCGCCGTCCGCAGATCCCAGCCGGCACGCTCCCGTCGGCCGTCCTCGTGCTGCTGCTCATCCTGTGCGTCATCAACTCGACCGTGGCCGCGGCCTGGGTCCCGGGCGGTGAGGTGATGACCCCGCTGGCGCTGACCGCCGGCTTCTGCCTCGGGGTCGCGGCCCTGATGCCAGGGGTTCCGGTGCCGATGGCCCTGGTCCTGGGCGCCCTGGCGGCGCCCCTGGCCGCCTTCGTATCGGCCCACCAGGCCCTCTACCGGGCGCATCCGGGAGATCCGGCCGACCCCCTCGGCCTCCTCCAGGCCTGGTCGCGGCGCCTGGCGGACGGGGAGGCGGCCAGCGACGTGTCCCTCTACCTCTACCTGCTCTGCTGCCTCGCTTGGGGGGTGGGCGGCTGGCTGAGCTGGTGTGTGTTCCGCTGGCGCCGTCCGCTGCTGGGGCTCGCCCCCGGCGCGGTCGTCCTCGCCACCAACGTCCTCAACTACCCCGGCGGGCAGCAGGGCTACGTGCTGGTCTTCCTGATCCTGGCTTTCGGCCTCCTCCTCTGGATCAACTACCTCCGCTCGCTGCAGGGCGCCACCCGCCGGCGCCTCCGGCTCAGCGCCGACGCCCGCTGGGACTTCTGGGAGAGTGGGGTCCTGGTGCTGGCCGCCGTGATCGCCCTGGGCGTCTTCCTCCCGCCGCTGTCGACCGCGGACCGGACCGTGGACATCCAGAACGCCGGCTTCCAGGAATGGGCTCAGCTCCAGCAGCGCCTCGATCACCCGGTGGCGCTGGGCAACGGGCCGGCCGGGTCCTACTCGGTGGGGCTGTCGCGGCTGGCGGGGCTCCTGGGCCCACAGCGCAAGCCCTCCGGGATCGTGTTCAGCTACGCGCTCCAGGGCACCTACGGGCCACCACCCTACTTCCGCGCCTTCGACCTCGACACCACCTCGGGCGGACCCGGGGGGCCGGCCTGGCGCTACGCGCTGGGCGACACGACCCAGGCCCGCGTCCGCAAGGGCACCACGCTGGAGTACGCCGAGAGCTTCCAGGCCGAGCGCACGGCCACCTTCAAGATCTCGATGCTGCGGCCGCCCGGGGTCCAGCCCAACGTGCTCCCCTACCCCGGACGCCTGCAGCGGATCGACCACGACGCGGTGGCTCACCTGACCGCGGTCAACCAGAGCTCGCCCGCCTCGGGCCGCCGGATCGACACCATCGACGACCTGACCCTGGCCAACCGGGGCAGCAGCGCGGGTTCCTACACCGTGACCGTGGCCTACTCGGTCGCCACCGTGGAGCAGCTGGAGGCGGCGGGGACCGACTATCCGAGCTGGGTCCAGCCCTACCG
>DASRBU010000350.1:0-6158 GCA_035653475.1 Candidatus Dormiibacterota bacterium
GCTGGCCCTGGAGCCGGTGCTGCTCCTGGCCGACGAGCCCACCGCCAACCTGGATCGGGGCAACGCCGAACGCGTCCTGGAGCTGCTGGAGCGGCGCTGGCGGGCGGGCACCACGGTGGTGATCGCCACCCACGACCGGGAGCTGGCCCGGTCGAGAGGGGCGCGCACGGTCGAGCTGCGAGAGGGCCGGGTGGTGGCGGACCGGCCGACGGTGGAGGAGGCGGGATGAGGCCGGTGAGGCGGCGGTCGCCCCGTGCCCCGCGGCCGTCGCCTCCCGTCCTGGCCGGGGAGGAGAGGGCGGCGGTCGCCGCCGGCGCCCGCCGCCGTCCCTGGTGGCTGGCGATCAACCTGGCCCGCCTGGTGCTGGTGGGGTCGGCGATCTCCTGGCTGCGGCACCTCCGCCTGCTGGCCCCGGCGGTGGGCTCGATCGCGCTCCTGCTCTGGCTCTGCGGGCTCCTCTCCGTGTCCGGGGTGGCGGTGGACCGCCTCCTGGGCGAGGAGGCGTCGCAGGTCGCCCTCCTCCACGTCTACCTGGCCCAGGGGACGACCGACGCCCAGGCCCGGGACCTGGAGCGCGCGCTGGCCCGTCAGCCCCACGTCCGCTCGGTCCGGTACGTCGGACCACAGCAGGCGTTGGCCCGGGCGCGGCAGCGGCCGGGGCTGGCCCAGCTGGCCGCGGCCACCGGCACCAACCCTTTCCCGGCCAGCCTGGACGTGCAGGTGGACGCCCCCGCCCACCTGGCCGCGGTGGCCCGGGTCGCGGCCGCCCAGCCGGGCGTGGACCGGCAGCACCCGACCTCGTACGACCCCCTCGTCTACCAGCGGCTGCGACGGGTGGCCCTGGTCGCGGGGGCGATCGCCGGCGGCTTCGCCCTGTTGCTCGCCGCCATCGTCTACGTCGTCAGCGCCAACGCCATCCGAACCGCGATCCTGGCGCGCCGGGACGAGCTGCTGACCATGCAGCTGGTCGGTGCCTCTCCCTGGCTGATCCGGGCCCGGCTGGGCTCGGAAGGGGCTCTGACCGGGGGCGTGGCCGGGCTACTGGCCGCCCTCGCCCTGGGCGGCGTCTGCGTCGCCGCCTTCGCCGGCCAGGACCAGGTCTTCGCCCGGATCCTGCCCGGGGTGGGCGTCCGCTCGGTGGGCGAGGTCGCCGCCGCGCTGGTCCTGGCCGGCGTGGCCATGGGCGCGGTGGCGGCGCTCTTCGCCTCCCGGAGGCTGCGCCCGTGAGGCGATCGCTCCCGGCCCTGGCCCTGCTCCTGGCCCTGCTGGCCCCGGCCCCGGTCCTGGCCGCCTCGCCCCTCCCCTCACCCAGCCCCTCGTCTCCACCCCCGGCCTCCGCTTCTCCCTCCCCCTCTCCCCTTCCCTCCCCGCCTCCGTCCCCATCCCCGAGCCCCCCGGCCCCATCGACGCCCAGCCCCGGCCCCACCGGCGCCTCGCCGGCGTCGCCCCCGGCCCAGCCCGCCCCCTCCCTCACCACCGTCCCGCCCCAGGCGATCGACCGGGCCCGGCTCCAGCTCGGGGACGCAGTGGCCTCGGCCCTCGCCGACCAGCGAGGTCTGGCCCAGGCCCTGGACCAGAGCGCCGACGCGCAGGCCCAGATCCAGGGGCGGATGCTGGAGGCCCAGCGACAGCTCCAGGCCGCGGAGCGGTCGAGGCAGGAGCTGGAGGCCCGGATGGCCGACACCCGCCAGCGGGTCGAGGTCGAGCGGGCCGAGCTGGAGCTGCTGGCGAAGGTGCTCTACGAGCAGCCCGACTCGGTCCTGCTCCAGCTGCTCGAAGCCGGGAGCGCCTCCGACCTGGTCACCGAGGCGGGCGACCTCGCCGAGCTGGGACTGCGGGCCCACGCCCTGGAGGCGCAGCTCCAGGACGACCTCCACCGGCTCCAGGAGGAGGAGGCCCAGCGCGACGCGGAGGAGACGCGGGCCCGCCAGCTCCAGGCCCAGCTCGGGGCCTGGAGCACCCAGCTCCAGCAGTTGCGGGGCCGGATGCAGGCCACCCTCGACCAGCTGCAGGGCTCCATCCAGCGCGGCCAGGCCGCGCTCGCCGGCGCCGGCCCCTCGGCCCTGGTGGAGCAGCTCCTGGCCGATGAGGATCGGCTCCTGGGCCAGCTGAGCGCGGTCGCCGAGCAGGAGGTGTGGGAGGAGGAGCAGCTCTGGGCGCAGCTGAACCCTCCCTCGGCCACCCCCCTGCCGGCGCCCTCGCCGGGGCCGGCCGGGACGGCGACGTTCATCTGGCCGGTGCAGGGCTTCACCCTCACCCAGAGGTTCGGCCCCACCACGCTCGCCCTGGAGCCGGCGATGTTCGGCTACCCCCACTTCCACACCGGGGTCGACCTGGCCGTGCCGGTGGGCACCCCGGTGGCGGCCGCCGCCGCCGGCGAGGTGGTCCAGGTGGGCAGTGGGACCACTGGCTACGGCACCTACGTGATGATCGCCCACGGCGGGGGCCTGGTCACCCTCTACGGGCACCTGAGCCAGGCGCTGGTGGGGGTCGGCCAGTGGGTGGCGCAGGGGCAGGCGATCGGGCTCTCGGGCTCCACTGGGGACTCCACCGGCCCCCACCTGCACTTCGAGGTGCGGCTGAACGGGGAGCCGGTGGACCCGCTCGGCTACCTGGCCGCCGGCTGACACCGGCGGTCAGGGACGGGGCCCGGCCGCGACGCGACCTCGGCGGGCCGCGTCACCGCGTCGTGGAGCCGCGGCTCGACGCCCTCCCGGCGCTGGGCCCCCCGGACCAGGGCGGGTGGCGAGCACGCTCGGCCCGGGGCCGCAGGACGTAACCGTCGTCGGTCCGGTGCTTGACAACCGCTCGGGCCCATGGCACAGTGAGGATGCGGTCGGAGGTCGAGATAGCCGCCGAGGCCGCAGACTCGGACGGGGGAGGTGGAGTCCTGGGAGCGTGAGCGTGGGCATGCCGGGCATGCTGGATCGAGAGCGTGAGGGGACCGCTCTCGCCTCGAGGTAGCACTCGTCCGCCGACGCTTTCGCACCGCTTTGGAAGGGACTCGAACACGTTCTCTCGGCCATCCTCGATGCGCGGTGTCGCGCATCCGTGAGCGGCCGAGATAGGTCTGCGCGCGAGCCCGGTCGTGGGTTCGAGGTCGGCCTTTCGAGGGCGAGGAGGGGTCTTCGTGTCCACCGGCGGTCGGGTTTCTCTGCGCGGAGCCTTGAGGTCTCTCTAGGGAGGCGGCTCGCGTTCTCATGGCCGCCGGCGACGCCTCGTGGCGCTGGCGTCGGGCATCGTGGTCGTCATCGCCTCCCTCGCCGTCTCGAGCATGGCCGGCCTTCCCGGCCTCACCGCCGCCCGGGCCGCCACCACCTCCAGCCACCCCAACCGCTTCGACCCACGTTCCCAGGCCACCTCGGCCCGGCCCAGCCACCTGCCCGGCGCCACCACGGCGAAGCCCATGAAGATCGGGCCGCCCCAGCCGGCCCGGCAGGGCGCCCCAGTGCCGATGAAGCCCGGCGTGGTCACGCTGGACCCGGACAAGGGCGGTCACCTCCTGGGCAGCGACGGGGTGCTGGAGGTCGACGTCCCGGCCGGGGCGGTCACCCGATCGGATGTCTCCGCCGCGGGGGGCAAGCTGGGCCTGGTCGTCCGCCAGATCCTACCTCCCTCGGGGAGCAACGCCGGCGGCTCTGGCCACTACTCCTTCGGCACCTATCTGATCCAGCTCGTGGACGCCCACGGCCACCTGTTGAAGCACGGGCTACGCAAGCCCCTGCAGTTGCGGCTGCACTACGGCCACCGCGGCAGCGCCCTCGATCTGCGCCACGCCTACGTGGTGGTGAACGGGACCCTGCCCCGCTGGGTGAACCTCGACCCCTCCGCCATCGCCACCTCCAGCGGCGCCTTCACCGCCGCCTCGGTGGCCCCGGCGGCGAGCGCCTCGGCGCCGACGGCCCGGCTGGGGGCGGCCGGTACCCAGCCCACCCAGCTGGACGGCTCGAGCCAGACCCTGAGCACGAGCCTGACCGCCACCAGCGCGAGCACCTCGGTGAGCTTCGACACCGACGCCCCGGTGGCCACCTTCGGCAACCCGGACCCCTTCCAGGTGGACCTGAGCGGGGGCGGGCTGACCGCGAAGTACCCGATCTCGGTGCCCTCCGGTCCCGGCGGGCTGACCCCGCCGATCCAGCTCTCCTACTCCAGCGCCAGCGTCAGCGAGCAGCACAACCCCCAGGGGGCGGCCGGTTGGGTGGGCGAGGGCTGGAGCCTGTCGCTGGGCGCGATCAGCTGGGCCGAGCACAACGTGGAGAGCGGCTGCAACGGCTGCACTCCCTGGTGGGAGGACAGCTGGCAGCTCTCCGACCCCTTCGGCACCTCGGCCGACCTGATCCCGCCCAACATCAACGTCATCACCTACTATGACGACACCCCGACCTGGCCGATCACCCCCACGCCGGTGGCCTGGCACACGGCCCCGGAGACCCACGACAAGATCTACTCCTACACCGGGCCCAACTCCCTGCCCGGGATGAGCGCGATCCCGCCTTGCTTCCGGGTCTTCCACCCCAACGGGATCATGGAGGAGTTCGGGTGCACACCCGACTCCTTGCAGTTCTATCCCGAGCCCTCCGGCCCCAACGCCGGCTACGACTACATCGCCAACTGGCTGCTCGACCTGGTCACCGACCCCGAGGGCAACCAGATCCACATCACCTATCAGACCGACACCGAGAGCGGCTACAACAACATCAGCTACCCCCGCGACGCGGTGCCGGCCACGGTGGAGTGGGATTCCCCCGGCTGCCACAACGCCCAGGCGGCCTGCACCGGTTCCAGCTGGCAGCCGCTGATGCGGGTGAGGTTCGTGGCCTCGCACTCCGTGACGCGCGTCGACGGCAGCGGCTGCCCCGCCAACGGCAGCCTGCGCTGCGACGACCCGGTGGACCTGTCGGGGAGCGGGGGGCTGCCGGCCCCCACCGTCCAGCACACCCTGGTGCTCAACGACATCCAGGTCCAGGTCCGCTCCAGCCCGAGCCTGGCCTGGAACACGCTGCGCGATTACCAGCTCAGCTACGACCAGAGCGGCCCGAGCACGATCACCGACCCGGTGAGCGGCAAGCAGGAGTCGGTGGCCGGTCGGCTGCTGCTCACCGACCTGGTCGAGCTGGGTGACGACGGGCTCACGGCCATGCCCAGATCGCACTTCGGCTACAGCCAGGTGACCCAGTACTACACCGACAGCCTGCAACTGCCCACCCCGTCGACCAACTGCGGGCCCTCCTGGAATACCGGCATCGGCTCCAACGGCTCGGGGCCCGGCTGCCTGCTCTGGAGTCAGAGCTACGCCGGCAACAGCTACTACCTGAGCTCGGTCAGCAACGGGCTGGGGCTGGCCGAGACCTACAGCTGGCAGAACGCCCGGGCCAACATGCACGGGGTCAACTCCGGCCAGGCCGTGGACATCCAGAATCCGTTCTACTGCAACAACTCCAGCGTGGAGAGCAGCTGGCCCTGCGACATGGCCGACGACAACGAATGGAGCCGGGCGGTGCTCACCCAGCAGCAGGACACCGTGGTCCGGATCAGCCAGGCCGGCCAGGGCGGAAGCCAGACCAGCACCCCGGTCACCAGCACCACCAGCTACACCTATCAGGTCACCTACCCCTACTCGGCCCAGGAGTGCGCCACCTGTGTGGCCGGCTTCTACTGGGGCAACCAGAACGACAACGACTACCTCGACTACTACAACTACCGCTTCATGGGCTTCGCCCAGGTCACCGTGATCAACCCGGACGGCTCGGTGGACGTGCACAAGTTCCACTCCACCGAGGGCATGGGCGTCTACGACACGGCCCAGGTCTCGGTCTGCTCCACGTACCCGCCCAACCCCTGCCACAACGATCCCTGGTGGGACCTGACCAACGCCGCCCACGGGCACGAGTACGAGGTCGACCACTACGCCAGCGACGGCACCACCTTGCTGGCCAAGACCGTGACCCAGTGGCAGGCGGTCTGCCCTCCCACCGGGGTCGGCGGCTCGCCGCCGGACACCCAGTACGGGGCCGGCAACTGGGACGGCAACCTGGTGGCCGAGCTCGACCACTCCAACCCGGTTGCGGTCTGCGACGTACACCCCGTCCAGGTCGACGACTACACCTACGACGGCGCGAGCCAGGCCCTGGACAAGACCGTCAGCTACACCTACGACT
>DASRBU010000351.1:0-4292 GCA_035653475.1 Candidatus Dormiibacterota bacterium
GGTGCACGTAGTGGAGGTCGTTGGTGGCCACCAGCCGCAGCCCGAACTCCTGGGCCAGGCCGCGCAGGGCCTGGTTGACCTTCTCCTGGTCCTCGATGCCGTGCCGCTGCACCTCCAGCAGATAGCGATCCGGACCGAAGATGTCCCGGTAGGTGGCCACCGTCTCCCTGGCCCCGTCCAGGTCCCCGTTCACGATCTTCTGGGCCACCTCGCCCCCCAGGCACCCCGAGAGCACGATCAGCCCCCGCGCGTGCCGGGCCAGGGCCTCACGGTCGACCCGGGGCTTGTAGTAGAGCCCCTCGAGCTGGCCGATGGTGACCAGCTCCATCAGGTTCAGGTAGCCCTCGGCGTTCGCGGCCAGCACGGTCAGGTGATAGGGATCGCGATCCGCCCGGCTGTCGCGGTCCCTCAGCCCCCGGGGGGCCACGTAGACCTCGCAGCCCACGATGGGCTTGATCCCGGCCGCCCGACAGGCCTTGTAGAACGGGATGACGCCGTACATCACGCCATGGTCGGTGAGGGCCACGGCGGGCATCTCGAGCTCGGCCGCGCGCGCCACCAGCCGCGGGATGCGGCTGGCGCCGTCGAGCAGCGAGAACTCGGTGTGGTTGTGGAGATGGACGAAGGTCCGGGAAGCGCTGGGCATGATCACGGTCCGGGCTGGGGGGTCTCTCGGCCGGGATTGTAACCGCCGCGACCGGCCGGCGCCTTCCTTCCTCACCCGGGCCGACCGCCCGACCCCGACCGGGGCACGCGCCCAGACGCGGCCCACCCCTGTCCCGCCCGCTTCACGACCGGCCCACCGCCTCCCGTCGGACGACGCGAGAGAATCGACCTTGCGAGGACCGAGCCGCACCGGCCGGCGCCGAGCGGGCGATCGGAGCGCCCAGGGGAGACACCGAAGCTGCTGCACCAGGAAACCGACACCGGGGCGTGCACCCGCCCCGCGCTGCCGCTGACCAACCTGCTCAACGACCTCGAGACACTGGCCCGGTGGCTGCCGGAGCGGGCCGCCGAGGGCGACCTGCTCAACGCCTATCTGCTGGCCGCGGGCATGCTCCAGATCGTGGACGACCACCTCCACGGCGACCCCTGGCTCCTGCGGCGAGCGGCGAGGCGGGCGAGGAGGCGGCTGCCGGGGAGGTGGGGCCGCGCCGGCGCGGCCGCCCTGGGCGCGGCCGCCGGCGCGGCCTGGTGGAGCCGGTGCCACCGGCACGGGCTCGCGGTCGAGGCCCGCTGGCGAGGGGACCTGGCCGCGTTCGTCGACCATCTGGCCGAGGTCCTGATCGAGGAGGAGGCCTGGGAGGTGCGTTGCCTCCGCCCCGACCTGGAGGCCGCCGCCCGCGCCCTGAGCTCCCGGCTGCCCGACCTCCCCCCTGGGCTGCGAAGCGAGCTGGTGCGGCTCCCGAGCTGCTTTCGCTGCTTCGACCAGACCCCCGAGGATCTGCGCAGCCTGGCCCAGATGGCGGCCGAGGCCGGGAGGGAGCGGCGGCGGCTCCTGGTGGTGGGCATCCGGACCTCGGGCAGCTACTTGGCGCCCCTCCTGGCCGCCTTCCTCCGCCGGCTCGGCCGCGGACGGGCCGAGGCCCTCACCATCCGGCCGGGGCAGCCCTGGCTCCCGGCCGAGGCCGCCTTCCTGCGCCGGGCCGCGCCCGAGGCCCTGGCCTTGCTCATCGACGATCCCCCCCGCTCCTGGGGATCGATGCGCGAGGCACGCGACGACCTGCATCGCCTGGGCTTCGCCCTCGACGCGATCGTTCCCACCCTCGGGCTCTTCCCCGGGACCCGCGTCCCCGAGTCCCTCGCCTCCCACCCGATGATCCTGCTGCCCTTCGCCCGATGGGAGGTCCAGCGCAAGCTCCGGCCCGACACGGTGCGGGCCACGGTCTCCCGGCTGCTGGCCGGCCGGGCCGAGGTCCTCGACCTGCGGCAGCTGGAGCCTATCACGGTCCCCCAGGGGCGCGGCCACGCCCGGGCCCGTTTCCAGGTCGAGCTGGGCCGGGACGGCGTCCGCCGGCGGCGGCTGATCCAGGCCCGGGGCGTGGGCCTCGGCTACTTCGGTGAGCACGCCCTGGCCGTGGGCCACCGCCTTCGCGGCCTGGTGGGCGAGATCCTCGGCCTCACCGAAGGCGTCCTCTTCGAGGCCTGCCCGGAGGCGGGATCGCGGCTGGCGCCGCCCCTGGACGCGGCGCGGGCCTCGGCCGTGGCCCGCTACATCGACCTCCGGGCGCGGGCCCTGCCGCTGCCGGAGGACCTCACCCCGCGACTGTCGCGCCGGGGGAGCGCTCCGCAGTGGGCCAGCAACGCCCTGGCCGGCCTGTTCGGCCGGGGCGCGGAGCTGGGCCGCTTCCTGCTGCTCCCCCTGCTCCGTCGCCTGCTCGCGCCTCGCAGCCCGGCCGTCATCGACAACCGCACCCAGCTGGGCGTCTTCGTGCTCGAGGACGGCGAGGCGCTCAAGACCGAGGCCGACACCGGCGTCTTCGACAGCACCGACTTCTATTGCTTCGACCCCGTGGCCGACCTGGCCCTGGCCGCGGCCAGCGCCGGGGATAGCGCCGGTGCCGAGGCCTTGCGGCAGGCCTACGAGGCCAGGACGGGGCCGGTGGGAGCCGAGCGATGGCTCCTCCACCAGCTCGTCCGGGCGCTGATCCTGGAGGAGGGTCTGTCCCCGGCGGAGCGGAGCCTCGATCCCCGCCCGGCCCGCCTCTTCCAGCGCTACTACCGCGAGGTCCTGATCGGGGAGGCACCCCCGGGGGCCCCGGGCGATCCCGGGACGGCGCGCGGCCCCCTCTGCGCGATCGACGTCGACGGCGTCCTGGAGACCATGCAGATGGGCTTCCCGGCCACCAGCCCGGCCGGCGCCCTGGCCCTGCGGGCCCTGCTGCGCCACGGCTTTCGGCCGCTGCTCGCCACCGGCCGGTCGCTCGACGACCTGCGCGACCGCTGCGCCGGCTACGGGCTGCCCGGAGGCACCGCCGAGTACGGGAGCGTGATCTACGACCACCTCCGGGGCCGGGCGCGTTCGCTCCTCGACCCGGAGGCCGAGGCGGCGCTCGAACGCCTGAGGAGGGCGCTGAGCGCTCGCTCCGAGGTGCTGCTGGACCCCCACTTCCGGGGGGCCGTCCGCGCCTTCCGGGTCGACGAGCGGGGTCGCCGGCGCGCGCTGCCCGCCGAAATCGTGGCCGACGTCCTCGCCGCGGCCGGCGTCGGAGAGCTGCTGCGGCCGGTGCCGGGTGTCTTCCAGACCGACTTCGTGGCCGTCGCCTCGAGCAAGGAATCGGCCCTGGGCGAGCTCGCGGCCGAGCTGGGATCGGAGAGCCGGTTCGCCCTCGCCGTGGGCGACACGGTCACCGACCTGGGCATGCTGCGCATGGCGACCCTGGGCCTGGCCCCGGCCAACGCCGACCCCGGGTTGCGGCGGGCCGGGGTACCCGTCCTCCGCCGTCCCGCCCAGGCCGGCCTGGCCCAGGCCGTGGCCCGCCTCATCGGGCACCGGCCGGGCTCCTGCCCGATTTGCGCTCCGCCCCCCATGGCTGATTCCACCCGCGCCTTCCTTCGCCTGCTCGGGACCGCCGACCTCGCCCCCTGGCGGCGCCCGATCCGGCTGCTCCAACTGGTGCGACAGGGCTGAGCCCGGCCCTCGGCCCCGGAACCGTCCGCGTCCACCGCGGTCGGCTCAGGCCGGCTTGCGACCGTAGACCACGGCGACCGGCCAGACGGCCCGGTGGTGTTCCCACTCCTCCAGGGATCGCCGCAGCAACGCCTCCGCCTCTTCGGCCAGGGCGCCGGAGCGGGCGCGCAGGACCTCGCAGATACGCGCGCCGGCGGCCCGGAAGTCGGTGGCCAGGAAGGAGCCGACCCGGCCGCCCCACTCGCCGACGGGCAGCTCCATCTCCCGTCGGGTGATCTCCTCCAGCCCCGCCTGGCACAGGTACCCGTCCAGGGAGCGGAAGACCACGCCCTCGGCGTCCAGGCCCAGGGGGGCCGCCAGGCGGAGGAACAGGGCGAACAACCGCTCCGTGGACGGCCCCGCCCGACGCAGCTGGGTCGGGATCTCGGTCAGCTCGACCCAGCCCCCGGGACGGGTGACCCGGACCAGCTCCCGTACCACCTCCGGCCAGGCATCCACCGGGATGCCCCAGATCAGGAAACGCTGGTGGACGAAGTCGAAGACCCCGTCCCGGAAGGGCAACCCCTGGAGCAGGTTGCCCCGCACGTGCCGGTAACGGGGAGGAGCCCCCGGCTTCCCCCGCACCAGGTCGAAGCCCACCACCAGCGCACCCGGGAACTGA
>DASRBU010000352.1:0-2716 GCA_035653475.1 Candidatus Dormiibacterota bacterium
CCTGGCGGGGATGGATGGGAATCGAACCCACCCGGGACGCCCTGTCAGCGCCCCGCAGACGGTTTTGAAGACCGCGGGGGGCACCAGCCCCCGAACATCCCCCTCGGCAGTAAGCCTAGCGTAGGCCGCCGGCTCCGCTCGCGACCGTCGAACCGGGGCGAGGGGGATGCCACCGCCGCTCCCCACTCCCGTCCTCTCTCCCCGCGTCTCCTCCGGGCCCGACGGCGACCGGTGGCGTCGACGTGGGTCGAGGGTGGCCACCCGGCCTGGCTTCGCGGGATCGCCGGGATCGCGACCTCACCGTCCGACCCTGCCGAGCCTCTCCGCCGGGGGCCCGGTCAGCTCGCGTTCCCTCCGATCGCTTCGCCGAGGAAGCGCAGGATCTCCGTCCAGGAGGCGCGGGCGGCGGCGGCGTTGGCCTCGGCCGTACCCCCGAAATCGATCGTGATCGGAGCGCCGGGCGGGTTGAGCCTGGTCATGGGGGGCAGGGATGGGAGGCCGTAGGGGAAGCAGAGGAAGTGGCCAGCGTGCTCGTAGCACAGGTGCCGGTAGGGGTGGGGATGGTGGTGCGCCTCGAGCCGCTCCACGATCTGCTCGCAGTACCTGCTCGACGGCCAGAGCTGGTCGTCGCCGCCGGAGATCAGGAGGACCGGCCCTCCGATCCGCTCGACCGGGATCGCGGCCTGCCGCACGCGCCCTGGGTCTCGCAGCAGGCGCTCGAACGTCTTCCGCTGCCGCATGGGTCGGCGGAGCAAGAACGAGGGCAGGGAGCGGAGGAACGCGCCCGGCCCGAGCTTGCCCCCGCTGAGGTATGGCAGCGGTTCCCCGTTCCTGATCCATGCCGGCTGGGTGAAGTCCGTGTAGCTGGCCACGCCCGCCTGCACCACGCTGGACGGCGAACCCGCGACCACCGCCTTGAGCTGTGGCAGCAGGGAGGCCAGCAGCAGAGCCAGCTCGCCGCCGCGGGAGAGCCCGACCACGGCCAGGGCGTCACCGTCGATCTCCGGCCGCGCCGCCAGCCAGGCCAGCGCCCGCTCGAAGTACTCGATCTCGATGCGGAGCAGCTGCGGAGGACGGTCCTCGACCCCGAAGTAGGCGAGCGAGAGGGCGGCGTATCCGTGGGAGGCGAGCAAGGCGGCGGCGTGGTCGAGCTTGCCGCCGTCCGAGCCGCCCAGGACCAGGACGCCGGGGCAAGGCGGCGGCTCCGGCGGCCGGAAGAGGCTGCCGATCAAGCCGGGCCCGTCGATCGGGTGTTCCACGACCCCGGGGCCGGCGAACGTGCGCTCCACCGTGACCGAGGTCGTGGGGAGGCCGGGTGCCGAGGCCGTGATCGTCACCGACAGCGGGGTGGGACGGCGGCGGCTGAAGAAGCGGTGCCCCTTCGCCTCCTCGGGGCGCATCGACCACGACAACCCGCTCCCGTCCACGCCGGCATAGGTTCCCTCGACGGGGGCGTCGCGAGCCGGGTCCACCGTGCCCTGACCGTCGGCGGTGAAGGTAGCCGTCGAGGTCCAACTCGCCATCGCGCCGTCGAGAGTCCGTGCGCTCAGGGTCACGGCGCTGCCGGGCGCGGGGCCGGCAACCGTCAACCGGAGGGGCTGGTCGATGCGGCTCCGTGCGGGTTCCACTCGCAGGTCGAGATGTCGAGGTGCGATCTCGATGGTCACCGCGTCATTGTGTCAGGCACGCCCGGCTGCCCTGGGCATGCCCTCCGTCATCTGGCCACCCGCACCGCTCGGCTTCGCCGGCCCGATCCGTCCCCGTCCCCGCGGTCGCTCCGGGGAGGCGGTGGAGCGCTCCTGGCGGGCCGGCCGCGGCCCCTGCCTCCTGCTCCCGAGCCCGGTCACGATCCCATGCCGAGGACCGCCGGCTCGGATCGCGATCCCTCGACCAGGAGGTTGGTCGTGGCTCGCCTCAGGTGACGAGGAAGGCGTCGTAGACCACGGCGGCGGGGAGGCGCACGGCGGCGCCCACCGCCACCGCCCGGTTGAGCCAGTCGTAGGCCGGCGCCCCGGTCTCGAAGCGGAGGGTGACCCGGAAGTAGTAGCGGCCCGGGTCCACCCACTCGCCCCGGGCCAGGGCGGCGATCACCTCCGGCGGCCCGTGGCGTACCCCCCGGGTGGAGATGAAGACCAGGGCTCCGTCGTCGGTCTCGAGGGCGTAGCGGGTGTCGATCCGGGCCACGCCCCGGGCCTCCACCAGCTGCCAGTCGGCGCCCCCGGGCAGCACCCGGCCGCTGAGCCGGGGCCCCCGGAACCGGCCGCCGACGATGGGGATGATCCGGCGCCGGCCACCACCCGTCTCCCCCACCTCGAGCGGCTCCCCCAGCTCGACCTCGAAGCGGGCGAGGAACTCCAGGCTCGGGCTGGGCGGGGTCACCTGGTCGAGTCGAGCCATGGCCGTCGGGCCGATATCGTAATCCGGCCCGGACCCCTCCGCCGGAGCCGCCGGTCTGCCCCCCACCGATCCCCGTCGGCGCCCGGTCCCGCCCTCGATCCGCCGACCTCCGCCGATCAGGCGCCTTGATCGCCGCTTGCGAAAGCGCTTTCATAGAGGGGGACCGCATCGGTGCCCGAGGAAGGAGGCATGGACGTCACGATCTACGACGTGGCCCGGCTGGCCGGTGTCTCACCGGCCACCGTCTCGCGGGCCCTGAACGGCAGCGGTCGGGTGGCCGCGGCGACCCGCCGGCGGGTCGAGGCGGCGGTCGCGCAGC
>DASRBU010000353.1:0-13119 GCA_035653475.1 Candidatus Dormiibacterota bacterium
CTCAAGCAGAACGACGTGTTCGTCGTGTCGGACCTGACCGGGGACATCCCGGCCGGCAACGACGCGGGCCTGGGGCTCTACCGTGCCGACACCCGGTTCCTCTCCGTCTATGAGCTACGGCTGAACGGGCGCAAGCCGATCCTGCTCAACCAGGGTGTGGACCGGGCCTACGTGGCCACCTTCCAGCTCACGAACCCCGCCCTGGACGCCCCGGGGGGAGGGATCGGCGTCCCCCGTCAGAGCCTCAGCCTCCGTCGCACCCGGTTCGTGCAGGACGGGTTCCACGAGCGCATCGGCCTGCAGAACTGCAACCCCTTCCCCGTCCGGGTGCAGATCCAGCTCCGCTTCGACGCCGACTTCCTGGACATCTTCGAGGTGCGCGGGCACCGACCGGAGCACGAGCTGGGGCAGGCGGAGCCGGCGGCCAGGACCGAGACCGGGTTCCGGTTCGGGTATCGGGGCCTGGACGCCGTTCGCCGCACCACCGAGGTGGTGTTCCACCCCGTGCCCGCCTTCTCGGGCCGGGGGACGGCCCGGATCACCGTCGAGCTGGACCCCCACGGCACCTTCGTGCTGCTGGTCGACGTCCTCCCCCTGCTCGGGGAGGGCGCCCAGCCCGAGGCGGAGTTCCACTTCGACGCCGCGCTGACCGCCCTCGAGCGCCGCTACCAGGCCTGGAACGAGGCCTGCACCCGCTTTCGCTCGGACAACGAGCTGCTCGACAGCGGCCTGCTCTGGCGCAACCTGGAGGACCTGCGCGTCCTCTGCGACGAGCTTCCGACCGGCCTCTTCCCCACCGCGGGCGTCCCCTGGTACGCGGTTCCCTTCGGCCGGGACGCCCTCATCACCTCGATCCAGACCCTGACCTTGAACCCGGAGCTGGCGATGGGCAGCCTTCGCTTCCTGGCCCGGCACCAGGGGACCAGGATCGACGAGTACCGCGAGGAGGAGCCGGGCAAGATTCTGCACGAGATCCGCTTCGGCGAGCTGGCCAACCTGGGGCAGATCCCTCACACGCCCTACTACGGCACGGTCGACGCCACCCCGCTCTTCCTGGTCACGCTGGTGGAGGTGCTGCGCTGGACCGGCGACCTCGACCTGCTCACCGAGCTGCTGCCCAACGTCCTGGCCGCGCTGGAGTGGATCGACCGCTACGGCGACCGGGACGGGGACGGGTTCGTGGAGTACGGCCGTCGGGGCGGATCGCAGCCCACCTTCCGCTACCGCTACGGCGACCAGGTCACCAGGCCCGCCCGGGGGCTGGTGGTGGTCAACCAGGGATGGAAGGACTCCCTGGACTCGCTCGTGGAACAGCTCGGCGACGGCTGGCAGTACGCCCCCTTGCCCGCGGCCCTGGTCGAGGTCCAGGGGTACGTCTACCAGGCCAAGGCCGGCCTCGCCGCCATCTTCCAGCGGCTCGGGCGCTGCGCCGAGGCGGAGCGCCTGCGGGCCGAGGCAGAGCGCCTGCGGGAGCGGTTCGAGGAGCGGTTCTGGATGCCGGAGGCGCGCTTCTACGCGCAGGCGCTGGACCGCGACAAGCGTCAGGTCACCTCCATCACCAGCAACCCCGGCCACTGCCTGTGGTCGGGTATCGTCGGTCGCGACCGGGCCGGGGACCTGGTGAGCCGGCTGATGGCGCCGGACATGTACTCGGGCTGGGGCATCCGGACCCTGTCCACCACCGGCGTGAGCTACAACCCCATGAGCTACCACAACGGCTCGATCTGGCCCCACGACAACTCGATCATCGCCCGGGGCATGCGCCGCTACGGGTTTCGCGAGCAGGCCGAGCTGGTGGTGCGCTCGGTGCTGGAGGCGTGCATGCGCTTCGCCGACCGCCGCATCCCGGAGCTGTTCTGCGGCTTCGCCCGCGATCGCCGCTTCCACGCCGGTCCCGGCGAGTACCTGGTCAGCTGCAGCCCGCAGGCCTGGGGCGCCGGCTCGCTCTTCCACTTCCTGCAGGTCCTGCTGGGGGTGGAGGCCGACGTGCTCGATCGACGGCTGCGCATCGACCCCCTGCCCACCCCTCTCTACCGCCGCCTGCGGGTGGAGGGCATGCGGGTGGGCGACGGCGAGCTGGACTTCACCGTCGAGGCCGGCACCCGGGTCAAGGTCGATCGGCGGCCGCCCGGGCTGCAGCTGGAACTCCCGGCCTGACCGGAATGGCACCGCGGCTGGTCCTCCTCCACTACGCCGCCCGGCCGGTGGTGGGGGGCGTGGAGTCGGTCATGGCCACCCAGGCGCGGCTGCTCTCGGACGCCGGCTACGAGGTGCAGGTGGTGGCCGGTCGTGGGGACGCCGTGCTCGTGCCCGAGGTCGACTCCCGGCACCCTCGGGTAGAGGAGGTGGCCCGCCGGCTGGCGGCCGGTGACCCGGCCCGGGCCGAGTTCGACGCCCTGCGACGCCTGCTGGTCGTGCGTCTGCGCCCGCTGCTCGCCGGGTGCCATCGTGTGATCGCCCACAACGTTCTCACCATGCCCCAGAACCTGCCCCTGGCCGCAGCCCTGGTCGACCTCGGACGCCCCATCCTGGCCTGGACCCACGACCTGGCCTGGATCGATCCTCGCTACGCCGGCTACCGGCGACCGGGCTGGCCCTGGTCGATCCTGCACCGGGCCCAGCCCGGGGTTCGCTACGTCGCCGTCTCCCGCCAGCGCCGGCGCCAGCTCCTGCAGGTGATGGAGGGGTTGCGCCCGAGCCGGACCGCGGTGATCCCCAACGGGATCGATCCGGAGGCCTTCTGGGGGCTGGGTCCCCGCACCCGCGAGCTGGTCCGCCGGGCCGGGCTGGATGGCGCCGACCCCCTGCTCCTGGTGCCGGTGAGGGTGACGCGTCGCAAGCGCCTGGAGCTGGCCCTGGAGGCCGCCGCCCGCCTGCGCCCGACCTACCCGGGGCTCCGGCTGGTGGTCAGCGGGCCCCTAGGCCCGCACTCGGCCGACAACCTCGCCTACGCCGCCGACCTCTCCGGGCTGCGTCGCCGGCTCCACCTGGAGCGCGAGGTGCGCTTCCTCCACGAGCTGGCTGGACAGGACGCCCGGCATCCGGTAGATGATGCGATGATCGCGGACCTCTATCGGATGGCGGACGTGGTGCTCCTGCCCAGCGAGTCGGAGGGGTTCGGCCTGCCCGTGCTCGAAGCGGGCCTCAGTCGAGCCCCGCTGGTCTGCGCGGACATCCCGGTGCTGCGCGAGGCCGCCGGCACCGGGGCTTGGACGTTCCCTGTCGGGGCCGGCCCGGAGGCGGTCGCGGCCGCCGTGCGCCGCGCCCTGGGCAGCCGGGCCGCCAGGCTCCGCCGCCGCGTGCTCAGGCGATATCGATGGTCGGCGGTGCTGGCGAGCATGCAACGTCTGATCGGGGTCGGCCTTGACTGAGCGGCGGCTCCAGGTGCTGGTCCCGATCGTGCGGGCGAGGACGGCGCCCCGGCTGCTGGAGGTCGCCGCCGCCATCGTGCGGGCGGAGGGGGGCAGCGGCCAGCTGCTGGGCGTGGTCGAGCTACCCCCGGGACGCCCCATCGCCCAGAACGTGACCGTGGCCCGGCGCTACCGCGCCCTCCTGCAGCGTCTGACCGACCTGGGGAACCTGGTCGCGGACAACTTCCGGGTGCAGGTGCGGGTGGCGAGCACGGTCGCCCAGGGCGTACGCGAGGCCGCCTACGAGAACGCCACCGGCGTGGTGGTGCTGGAGTGGCCGGGGCCCGGCACGCACCGCGCCTGGGTGCACATCGAGGACCTGGTGGCGGATCCGCCAGCCGACCTGCTGCTGGTGCGGCCCGATCCGGATGGGATCGGTCCCGGGCGAGGGGTGCTGGTGCCGATCCGCGGCGGCGCCAGCGCCCGCCTGGCCGTCCGGATCGCCGCTGCCCTCGCCTCCGCGCACCGGGCGGTGGTGACGGCGCTCCACGTCTACGACCCCCGTCACCCGGCCGAGCGCCGGGAGCGGGAGGCCCGCCAGTTCCGCGAGCTCCTCCACGACTTCGGCCGCCTCCGGGTGCGGGTGGTGGAGGTGGAGTCGGCCAACCCCAGCCGGGTGATCGCCGAGGAGGGCGGCCGTCACGGCGCCACCGTGCTGGGGGCCTACGCCGCCACCACCCGTTCCCCGGTCCTGGTGGGCTCGGCCCTGGCCCGGACCGTGCAGAAGCTGCCGGGCACGGTGATCCTGGCCAAGAGCCCGCGGGCGGTGCCGCCCATCCTGGCCGACGGCCCGGTGACCGCGCCGGTGGTGGTGAGCGGACCGGAGATCTCGGCGATCGTGGACAAGTGGTTCGCCGAGAACACCTTCCATTCCCGGGAGTTCCGGGACGTCGGGCGCCTGGTGGAGCTGAAGCGGCGTCAAGGCCTGACCATCAGCCTGGGCCTGCCCACGCTCAACGAGGAGTCCACCATCGGCAACGTCATCCAGACGCTCAAGGGCGAGCTGATGGACCGGGTCCCCCTGATCGACGAGGTGGTGGTCGTCGACAGCGGCTCCACCGACCGCACCGCCGAGATCGCCGGCGCCCTCGGCGTCCCCGTGGTCCGACACGCCGAGGTCTTGCCCGAGCACGGCACCTTCCAGGGGAAGGGCGAGGCCCTGTGGAAGAGCCTCCACGTGCTCCGGGGCGACATCGTGGTCTGGTGCGACACCGACATCTCCAACATCCATCCGCAGTTCGTGTACGGCACGGTCGGCCCCCTCCTCACCGATCCCCGGATCAGCTACGTCAAGGGCTTCTACCGGCGTCCTCTGAACTTCGGGGGCGAGCTGCAGGCGGCGGGGGGAGGACGGGTCACGGAGCTGGTGGCACGGCCCATCTTCAACCTCTTCTATCCCCTGCTCTCCGGGCTGGTGCAGCCCTTGTCGGGCGAGTACGCGGGGCGGCGGGATCTGCTGGAGCGACTCCCGTTCTTCACCGGGTACGGGGTCGAGACCGGGCACCTGATCGACATCGTCGAGAACTTCGGTCTCAACTGCATCGCCCAGACCGATCTCGGCGTCCGCATCCATCGCAACCAGGACCTGTTCGCGCTCTCGCGGATGGCCTTCGCCATCATGCAGGTGGCCCTGCGACGGCTCGGTGACCGCCACCGCATCTACCTGCTGGAGGAGGTCAACCGCTCGATGAAGCTGATCCACTACCACAACGACCGTTTCTTCCTCGAGGTCAAGGAGATCGGGGACTGGGAACGTCCGCCGATGGGCGCCATCCCCGAGTACGCCCTCCTCCACCGTCACCGACGGACCTCCGACTGACCCGCCGCCGGAGGGCCGCCGGCCCCGTCCCGCAGCGAGCCCGGGTCAGGCCCCTGGGGCGTCTTGACGCGCGTTCGCCGCGGTGCAATACTGCTCCGCGCCGAACGGCAGGTGGTGGAGAGGAGGAAGGCAGATGGCGGTGGAGCTGTCTCCGCGTCTGGTGATCGCTCGACTGGACCGAATCCCGATCTGGTCCCTGCCGTACCTCTTCGTGTGGGTGATCGGGGTTGGGTTCCTTTTCACCTTCTACGACATCTTCGACATCAATGTCTCGTTCATCCAGACCTGCACCCAGATCGTGGCCCACTGCACGCCGGAGAACGCCAGTCAGTTCCTGGGCCTGCCCCTGCTGATCAACCTGATCGGGTACGTGGTGGGCACGCTGGCCTTGAGCCCGCTGGCGGATCGCTTCGGCCGGCGTGACATGCTGCTGGTGACCATGGCGATCACCGGCCTGGGCTCGCTCCTGACCGCCTTCACCGGGGACCTGACCACCTTCACCATCGCCCGTTTCATCACCGGCATCGGCGTGGGGGCCGACCTGGCCATCGTCAACACGTACATCAACGAGGTGGCCCCGCGCTCCGAACGGGCGCGCTACACGGCGCTGATCTTCATCATGTCCTCCCTGGGGGCCTTCTTCGGGATCTGGGTCGGCCTGGTGCTCACCACCGCCCCCACCCCCTTCCCCCTGGGGCTGCCCTTCGCCGCGGCCGGCCCCGGGTTCTCGATCGGCTGGCGGGTCATGTACCTGATCGGGGCCCTGCTGGCCCTGGTCGGCGTCCTGCTCCGGCTGCAGATCCCCGAGTCGCCGCGCTGGCTCATCAGCCGGGGCCGGCTGGAGGACGCGGACCAGGTGGTTCGGGCCATGGAGGAACGGGCCGGCCGCAGCCGCTCCCTGCCCTCCCCCGAGCCCGGTCCGGAGGTGGAGGCGGCGACCCCCAGGATCTCATACCTCGAGATCTTCGGCGACCCCAGGTACGTGCGACGCATGGGGCTGCTGCTCGCCGTCTGGTTCATCGGCTACATGACCGTCTACGCGTACGCGATCGGGCTGACGACCGCCCTGGTCACGCTCTCCTATCCCCCGCCGGAGGCGGGCATGATCGCCGCCGTGGGCACCCTGGGCTTCATCCTCTGCGCGGTCTTCGCCTACCTGTGGGGCGAACGCCTGGAGCGCAAGCGCTGGCTGCCGATCTCGGCTGCCATCACCGTGGTCGGCGCCGTCGTCCTGGGGCTCGCGGCGCACAACCTGGCCGTGGCCTTCATCGGCTCGATCGTGATCTTCTTCGGCTTCAACTTCTGGGTGCCGATGACCTACAGCTGGTCGACCGAGAACTTCCCCACCCGAGCCCGCACCACCGGCTTCGCCCTGGTGGACGGCGTCGGGCACCTGGGGGGCGGCGTCGGCCAGCTGGTGGTCGCCCCCCTGATCCCGCTTCTCGGCCCGCTGGCCTCGATGCTCCTGATCGCGCTCTTCATCGTCATCGCCTCGGTGGTGGCCCAGTTCGGGACCCCGACCCGGGACCAGCGCCTGGACGTGATCTCGCCCTGAGGACGGTCCCTCCCCCTCCCCGGCCGGGGCGCCCTCGGCAGCCGGCCTCGCCGCGGATCAGGTCAGGGCCGGCACGTCCGGGCCGGCGAGCCAGCTCCGGAAGGGAGGTCCCTCCAGGCGGGCTCCGGGCCCGGGCAGGAGGGCGTCCGCCGGGACCCCGGCCGGCGGCGGGCCGGCGACCACGGTGACGGGGAAACCACGCCGCTCGGCCAGAGCCCGCGCCAGCTCGACCAGATCCGCCGGCTCGGGGCCGGCCAGGTCCGGTGCCCTCCCCGCCGGCCCCGCCTCCAGCAGCTCGACCAGCACCCCTCCCACGGTGCGGGCCGCCACCGTCTGGACGCGCAGGTCGGGCACGTGCACCATGTCGTCCCTCCGACCCCGGGCCAGGACCTGGGCGGCGAACCCGTGGAACTGCGTGGCTCGCAGCACGGTCGCGGGCACCGGACCGGCCAGGGCCGCCCGCTCCTGGTCCAGCTTGGCCGCGTAGTACCCGTAGGCGGCGGCGCGGTCGATGCCGACGATGGACAGCGTGACCAGGTGCCGGACGCCGTGTCGGGCGCCCACCGCCTGCAGCCGGCGGGCGACGTCGAGGAAGAAGGCGGTCGCCGTCTCCTGCTCGGCCGGGCCGGGGTTGGTGACGTCGACCACGGCCTCGACCCCCTCCAGGGCCGGCTCCAGCCCGCTCCCGGTGCGGAGCCCCCCGCGCTCGGCTGAGCACCACCGCCCGGTGGCCTCGCTCCTCGGCCGTGGCCACCACGTGATGGCCGACCGTCCCGGTGCCACCGGCAACTGCGATCCGCATCCGTGACCTCCCTTCGCCCTCGACTCGGACGGCGGTCGTACCAACTGATCGGGATCGCCGATCGACCCCGCCGGGGCGTCGGTCAGGCTGGATCGAGCGCCGGAGCCGGCGCTCGATCCAGGCCGGCCAGGTAGGCCAGGGCCTCCTCGATCCCGATCACCTCGGCGTACTTCGCCTGCAGATCGAACAGGTTGGCCTCGTGGGGGCCCGGGGCCCGGTCGCCCACGCACTCCCGGACGACGAAGGCGGGGTAGCCGTGCTGGAGGGCGTCCACCACCGTCGCCCGCACGCAGCCGGAGGTGGTGGCCCCCGCGACCAGCAGCGTATCCACGCCCTCCGCCGCCAGCAGGCTCGCCAGCGCCGTCCCGAAGAAGGCCGAGGCGTAGCTCTTGGAGATCAGCGGCTCCTCCGGGCGCCGGTCCAGGCGGGGGTCCAGCTCGACCCAGGGCGAGCCGACGGTCAGCTCCGCCAGCGACGGCACCTTCCGCACCCAGATGCCGGCGTCGCGCAGGTTGGGCTGGTAGGCGATGCGGGTGAAGACGACCGCTGCCCCGGCCGCGCGCGCCCCGTCCAGCAGCCGGCGGGTGGCGAGGACCTCGTCGGTCAGGTCGCTGCCCAGCGGGCAGGCGGGGTCGGTGAAGCCCCGGCTGAGGTCCACGACCAGCAGCGCCGGACGTCGGCCGGGCTGGAGGCGCCCGGTGAAGCCGGAGCGCCGGTAGATGGTCGATGCGTCCTGGCTCATACCTCGATCCTCCCTCACCGCCGGCGCCCGGGGTCGGGTGCCGGATCGGGAAGGGGTGGGGGAGCGGCGTTGACGGGTCCGGGGGGCCGTGTGACACTGACCCCGAGGGGCCTGGGGCGTGGTCAGACGGGCGTGGGCCGAGGAGCGACGCGGGGGTGGTTCGCCGACCTGGGTGCGGCGGTTGCGGGCGGCGTGCGGCCCGCGCTACGGCCCCCGTGCCGTGGCCAGCGAGCGACTGCTGAGCGCCCTCGAAGCCGGCTTCGGACTGCGGCCCGTGGTCGAGCGGGACCTGGGCGGGGCCTACAACCTCAACCTCCTGGTTCGCTCCCGGTCGGGCCGGCAGGTGGTCCGGGTCCACCGCCCCTGGGTGTCCCTGGAGCGGGTGATGGCCCTCCAGCAGACCCGCGAGCGGCTGGCCGCGGCCGGCCTGCCCGTGGCCCGCCCCCTGGCGGCCCCGCTCCGCTTTGAGGGACGGGTGGTGGAGGTGGAGGAGTTCATTGCCCACGACCGGGTGGTCGACGCCTGGAGCCGGGCCGAGAGCGCCTTCGCGCTGCTGGGGCGGCTGCACGACGCGTTGCGTCGACTGACGCCCTCCCCCCTCCTCCTGCCAGCCGTGAGCCACGCCGGCGGCCCCTTCTACGTCCTGGCCTGGCTGGGGCGGATGGAGCGGGCCCTCCTCCACGCCCCCGACGACCAGGAGGTCCGGATGGGACGTGCCGCCTGCCGGGAGACCCGTCGGCTGCTCGGCCGGTTCGCCGCCTGGTGGCGTCAGCACGTCGCCTGGCTGCCCCGGCAGCCCATCCACGGGGACTTCGGCTGGGCCGACGTGGTCTTCCGGGAAGGAGCCGTCGCCGCCGTGCTCGACTTCGACTTCCTGGCCCGCCGGGAGCGCGCCTTCGAGCTGGCGCGAAGCTTGTGGACGCTCCTCCGCCGCCTCGCCCCCGGGGTCCCGCCCGCCCGCTACCCGTGGGGGCGGCTGCGACGGCTGCTGGCCGCCTACGACGCGTCCACCGAGCGGCCCCTGCAGAGCGTGGAGCTGGCGGCGCTTCCCTACGAGCTGGCCCGGATGCCGCTGACCTGGGTGGCGGAGGCGGCGCTGATCGGGGATGCGCTCGGGACCCTGCGCCGCGCCGTGGTCGAGCTGCGGGCCTCGCGCTGGCTGCTCGATCACACCTCGACGGTGGTGGCCGAGCTGCTCCCCGCCGGCTGAGGGCCGGCCCGGCCCAGGCTGGGTCAGGCGCCGTCGACCACCTCGACCGGCTCCGGTCGCATGGGCCCCCCGTCCCGCTCGGCGACGAAGGCGTTCCCGTCCACCACCCGGCCGCGCACGCAGCTCACGATGAGGTAGACGGGGCCGGCCCAGGAACGGGCCGCGTCCGTGACCGAGGCCTGGGCAGGGTGGTCGGGATGGCTGTGGTAGTAGCCCAGGATCTCGTAGCCGTTGTCGTCGCACTCGCGCTGGACCCGGATCTGGTCGCGGGGGTCGATCTCGTAGCGGTCCCGGGCCCGGTCCACGATCACGTTCCGTGCCCGCCGGGCCTCGGTGACCAGGCCCGAGCCGCGCTGCCCGATCAGCATCCCGCAGATCTCATAGGGGTAGCCCTCGGCGGCGTGCGCGTGCACCTCCTGGAGGGCCCGGCTCGTGATCCTCACCGTCCTTCCCGGCCTCGCTCCCTAGGCACGGCGCCGGCCGTGGTAGAGGCCGGTCGAGAGGTAGCGGTCCCCGGAGTCCGGGAACACGGTCACGACCACCCCCCGGCCCCCCCGGGCGCCGAGCCGCTCGATCGCCCAGAGCGCGGCTCCGGAGGAGTGGCCCACCAGGATGCCCTCCTCGCGGGCGAGCCGACGGGCCAGCTCGTAGGACGGCTCGGTCGGCGCCCCCCATACCTCGTCGGCGGTGGACCGGTCCCAGATCCCGGGCACGATCGAGGTCGGCAGGTGCTTCAGGCCCTCGAGACCGTGGAAGGCGTCCTCCGGCTGCACGGCGACGGTGGTGATGGCGGGATTGAACTCCTTCAGCCGACGGGCGGTGCCCACGAAGGTGCCGGTGGTGCCCAGCCCGGCCACGAAGTAGTCGACGCGCCCGCCGGTCTGCTCCAGGATCTCGGCCCCCGTGCCGTGGTAGTGGGCCAGAGGATTGGCGGGGTTGTTGTACTGGTCGGGGTAGAAGTAGCGCTCGGGCGAGCGAGCGATCAACTCCCTGACCAGGCGGATGGCGCCGTCCGACCCCTCCAGCTCGTCGGAGAAGACGATCTCGGCCCCGTAGCCCGTGACCAGCTGCTTGCGCTCGGCGCTGACGTTGGCGGGCATGACCAGCTGGACCCGGTATCCCTTGGCCGCCCCCACCATGGCGTAGGCGATGCCGGTGTTCCCCGAGGTGGAGTCGATGATGGTGCGGTCGGGGGTGAGGAGGCCGCGTCGCTCCCCGTCCTCGACCATGGCCAGGGCGGCCCGATCCTTGACCGAGCCACCGGGGTTGAACCACTCCGCCTTGGCGTAAACCTCGAGGTCCGGATACCGCTCCTCGAAGAGGCGGATCCTGATCAGCGGGGTGTTCCCCACCAGGCGGAGGATCGAGTCGTCGACCGCCGTCCTGATCGCCATCGCGCGTCGAGTGCAAGAACCCGAGCGGCGGCCGGCGTCTTCCGCCTCAGGTGACGACATGGATGAGCAGCACGCCGATCACGACGTAGATCGCCGCCACCGTGTATGCGAACACCGACCTCCGGAACACGGTCCCGCCCTCCGGGGCGAGGATGTTCAGGATGGCCTTGCCCACCAGCAGCCCGCCGCCCAGCAGGGCGAGGCTGGGCAGGTGGGCCAGGATCCCGTATCCGAGCACGGCGGCGAACAGCACCACCTCGAAGAGCTGCACCAACGTGTAGACGCTCACCGTGCCTCCTGGATCGCCTGCGCGAAGTCCTCCGCCAGGTCTTCAGGATCCTCCAACCCGACCGAGACCCGCACCGTCCCGGGGGTGATGCCCCGGGCCAGTCGCTCTTCGGGGGCGAGGCTCCGGTGGGAGGTGAGGTCGGGGTAGGAGACCGTGGTCTCCACCCCGCCCAGGCTGGCCGCGAACCTGACCAGGCGGAGGCGGCAGAGCATGGCCTGCACCGCCGGCCGGCCTCCGTCCAGGTCGAGGGCGAACATCCCGCCGCTCCCCTGGGGCAGCAGGCGACGCGCCAGCTCGTGGTAGGGCGAACTCTCGAGCAGGGGATGGTGGACGACGCGGACCCCGGGCCGACGCTCGAGACGGCGGGCGAGGTCCAGGGCGTTGTCGGAGTGCCGGCGCATGCGCAGGTGGAGGGTGCGCAGCCCGCGCACGGCCAGCCAGGCCTCGAAGGGCCCGAGGCAGGCGCCGTTGCGCACCATCCGGGCCCGGGCGCGCTCGACCAGGCCCCGGTCGCCGACCAGCACCCCTGCCACCAGGTCGGAGTGGCCGCCGAGGTACTTGGTGGCGCTGTGCACCACGGCCGTGGCCCCGAGGGCCAGCGGGCGGCAGAGGAGCGGGGTGGCGAAGGTGTTGTCCACCAGCACCGGCACCCCGTGGCGGGCGCCGAGCCGGCAGATGGCCTCCAGGTCGGTCACCCGGCAGAGCGGGTTCGTGATCGTCTCGCAGAGCAGGAGGGCGGCCCCGGGAAGGGCGCGCTCCACCGCCTCGAGGTCGCCGGTATCGACCACGCGCAGCTCGTACCCCAGGGGCACGAGGTCCTGGCGCAGCAGGCCGAGCGTGGAGCCGTAGGTGTCGGCGGCCGCCACCAGCGGAGCCGGCTGGGGGACGGAGGCGCCCACCGCGGCCGCGATGGCAGCCATGCCCGAGGCCGTGGCCAGGCCGGCCTCGGCCCCCTCCAGGTCGGCCACCGCGGCCTCCAACATGGCCACGTTCTGGTTGGAGTTCCGGGCGTACAGGTGGCCGGGGCGCCGGCCCTCGGCGACCGCGTCGTAGTCCTCCAGGTCGTCGAAGACGTACACGGAGGTCTGGACGATGGCAGGGGCGAGCGGGTCCCGGGCCCGAAGCTCACGGCCGGCGTGGACCGCCCGCGAGTCGGGCCTCATGCCCCAGCCGGCCGGAGCCGGAGGCGTCCCGCGTAGCGAGCGGAGGCGCCCAGCTCGGCCTCGATGACCAGCAGCCGGTTGTACTTGGCCACCCGCTCGGAGCGGGCCGGGGCGCCGATCTTGATCATGCCCGCGCCGGTGGCCACCGCCAGGTCGGCGATGGTGGTGTCCTCGGTCTCGCCCGAGCGATGCGAGATCACGGTGCCGTATCCGGCCGAACGCGCCAGCGCCATCGTCTCCAGGGTCTCGGTCAGGGTGCCGATTTGGTTCACCTTGATCAGGATGGCGTTGGCCACCCGGCGCTCGATGCCGTGGCGCAGGCGGTCGGAGCTGGTCACGAAGACGTCGTCGCCCACCAGCTGGACGCGGGCTCCCAGCCGCTCCGTCAGCAACCGCCATCCCTCCCAGTCGTCCTCGGCCATGCCGTCCTCGATGGAGAGGATGGGGTAGTCGCGCACCCAGCGCTCGTACCGGTCGACCAGCTCCCCGGCCTCGAGCCGGCGCCCTTCCCCGCGGAGCTCGTAGACGCCGTCGCGGTAGAGCTCGCTGGCGGCGGGGTCGAGGGCGATCGCCACTTGCTCCCCGGGGCGGTACCCGGCCCGCTCGATGGCCGCCAGGAGCATCCGCAGCGCCTCCTCGTTGTCCCCGAGGCGGGGGGCAAAGCCACCCTCGTCGCCGACCCCGGTGGCGAGCCCGCGCTCCTGCAACACCTCGCCCAGGGCGTGGTAGACCTCG
>DASRBU010000354.1:0-2269 GCA_035653475.1 Candidatus Dormiibacterota bacterium
CGCCGAGGCCTCCAGGACCAGGTCGATCTCCTGGCGCGAGATCTCGTACCCGTCCAGCACGTCCAGGGTCCGGGAGGTGGTGCCGGCGATGCAGACCGTCCCCACCGGGACCACGATGTCGCCGTCCGAGGGCGGGCGACAGCGGTTGACCGCCGCATCGCAGAGCCGCTGGTTCAGGATCACCATGATCCCCCAGCCGGGGGCCATGGTCAGCTCCACCCCGGCCAGCGCCGCCACCCGGCCCGCCCAGGCCCCGGCCGCGCTGGCCAGCAGCCCGGTCTCGATCCGTTCCCGCTCCCCGGTGCGGACGTCCTCGACCTCCACCCCGCACACGCGTCCGGCGCGCGCGATGACGCCGGTCAGCCGGCAGTAGCGGCGGACGGTGGCGCCGTGAGCCTCGGCCGAGCGGGCGTTGGCCGCGGCCAGCTCGAAGGGCTGGATGGTGGCGTCGGGCACGGCGAAGGCGCGGCGCAGGCGAGGGCTGAGCAGGGGCGCCCGCTGCCGCGCCCGGGCCGGTTCGATCTCCTCCACCGGGATGCCGGCCGCGACGCAGCCGGCCAGGAAGCGCTCGGGGTAGTCCTCGGGATCCCCCTCCAGCCAGCAGAAGAGCCCCCCGGTGTCCTCCACGCAGGCAGCGGCGATCCGGCGCAGGACGCGGTTCTCGGCGATGCACTCCTTCGCCGAGAGCGGATCTCGGACCACGTAGCGGGCGCCGCTGTGGAGCAGGCCGTGGAAGCGGCCGGTGGTCCCCTGGCAGAGGTCGCCCTGCTCCACCAGCAGGCAGCGCAGGCCGCGCATGGCCAGGTCGCGCACCAGGCCGGTGCCGGTCGCCCCGCCCCCCACCACCACCACGTCGTAGGAGCCGGTCACGATTCCGAGACCACCCTGGCCAGAGCGCGCAGGAGGTAGGCGCTGGAGGTCGCGCCCGGATCCTGGTGGCCCGCGCTCCGCTCCCCCAGGTAGCTGGCCCGCCCCTTGCGGGCGACCAGGGGAACGGTGGCCCGGCAGCCCTCCTCGGCGGCGGCGGCCGCCGCCGCCAGGGCCGCGGCCAGGTCGCGACCCTCGGCCAGGGCCCGGCTCAGTGCCTCCACCCCGGGGAGGAGCGCGTCCACCATGGTCTTGTCCCCGGGCTCGGCCCGCCCCCGCTGGCGCACCCCCTCCACGCCCGCCTCGAGGGCGGCCGCCAGCTCCGAGGCCGAGAGCCGATCCTTCCCCCCCGCCCGGGCCGCCATGCGCAGGAAGAAGGTCCCGTAGAGGGGACCGGCTGCCCCCCCGACCGTGGACAGCAGCGCCATCCCCACCCCCTTGAGCAGGCCGTCGAGCGGGGCCTCGTCGGCGGGGTTGAGGACCCGTTCGCGAACGGCGCGGAACCCGCGGTCCATGTTGATGCCGTGGTCCCCGTCCCCGATGGCGGCGTCGAGCCGGGTCAGGTGGTCGGCCTGCTCCGCTAGCCGTGCGGCGTAGACCTCCAGCCAGCGCCGGAGGGTGGCGGCGTCCACCGCCTCCCGCCCCATCACACACCCCATCGTAGGGCCGGGGTGTGAACGGGCGCCTCCCAGAGCCGGACCAGCTCGTCGTCCAGGCGCAGCAGCGTGATCGAGCAACCCGCCATCTCCAGCGAGGTGATGTAGCTCCCCACCAGGGTGCGCTCCAGCCTCAGCCCCCGCTCCTCCAGCACCTGCGCCACCCGGCGGACCACGACGTAGAGCTCGATCAGCGGCGTCCCGCCCATGCCGTTGACGAAGGCCAGGACCCGATCGCCGCCCCGGAAGGGCAGGTCCTCGAGGATGGGCCCGATCAGGCGGTCGACGATGCGGTCGGCGGGCTCGAGCTTCATGCGCTCGCGCCCCGGCTCGCCGTGGATCCCGATCCCGATCTCCATCTCGTCGTCGCCCAGCTCGAAGGTCGGCTTCCCCGCCGCAGGCACCGTGCAGGGGGTGAGCGCCATGCCCATGCTGCGGGCGTTGTCGTTGACCTTGCGCACCACCGCCGCCACCTCGCCCAGCGAGCCGCCGGCCTCGGCCCGGGCCCCGGCCAGCTTCTCCGCCAGCACGGTCGCGCCCACGCCGCGACGACCGGCGGTGTAGAGGCTGTCCTGAACGGCCACGTCGTCGTTGATCACCACCGACTCCACCTCGATGCCGTCGGCGCGGGCCAGCTCGGCCGCCAGCTCGAAGTTCATGACGTCGCCGGTGTAGTTCTTGACCACGTGCACCACCCCGCGGCCGCCGTCCACGCGCCGGGTGCACTCGTAGATCTGATCCGGGGT
>DASRBU010000355.1:0-12978 GCA_035653475.1 Candidatus Dormiibacterota bacterium
CCGGGGGACACGGTCGTCATCTACGGCATCGGCGGCATCGGCATCAACGCCGTCCAGGGGGCGAAGCACGCCGGGGCCACCAACATCGTGGCCGTGGACCCGCTCGCCAACAAGCGCGAGAAGGCCGAGGAGCTGGGCGCCACCCACAGTGCCGCCGACGCCGGCGAGGCCCAGAACCTCGTGCTCCAGCTCACCAACGGGGTGGGAGCGGACCACGCCATCGTCACCGTGGGGGTGGTCGACGAAGACGTGGTGGAGGCGGCCTTCAACGTGGTCCGCAAGGGAGGCGACGTGACCGTCACCGGTCTCGCCGACCCCATGAAGAAGACCGTCCACCTCTCCGGCGGTATCCTCACCCTGTTCCAGAAGACCGTCCGAGGCACCCTCTTCGGCTCCGCCAACCCCATCTACGACATCACCAAGATGCTCGACCTCTACCGGGCCGGCTCGCTCAAGCTGGACGAGCTGATCACCCGCACCTACCGGCTGGAGGAGATCAACCAGGGCTACCAGGACCTGCTGGAGGGCAAGAACATCAGGGGCGTGATCATCCACGAGCACTGACCTCCCGACCCGTCTGACCCGCGCCCTGGAGCGGGTCGAGCGCAACGTCGTCGGCCTGCGCCGGGAGGCGGAGGTGCTGTGCGTCGCCCTCGGCGCGGGCCGGCACGTCGTGCTCGAGGGACCGCCGGGGACGGGGAAATCGACGCTGCTGCGGACCCTGGCCGAGGCCGCCGGGATGGGCCTGGTCTTCGTCGAGGGCAACGCCGAGCTGACCCCCGCCCGCCTGCTCGGCCACCACGACCCCGCCCTCGTGCTCCAGGGCGGGTACCGCCCCGAGGCCTTCGTGGAGGGGCCGCTGCTGCGCGCCCTGCGCGAGGGGCAGCTCCTCTACCTGGAGGAGCTGAACCGCATCCCTGAGGAGACCCTGAACGTGCTCATCACCGCCCTCTCCGAGGGCGAGGTCCACGTGCCCCGCCTGGGCATGGTCCGGGCGGCACCCGGCTTCCGCCTGGTGGCGGCGATGAATCCCTTCGACGCGGTGGGCACCGCCCGCATCGGCCAGGCGGTCTACGACCGGGTGTGCCGGATCGCCGTCCCCTACCAGGGCGAGGAGGCGGAGCGGGAGATCGTGGCCCGGGCCACGGGGATGGCCTCGGCCCACACGCCCCTGGCGGTGGCCGTAGCCCGAGCGACCAGGGAGCACCCCGACGTGCGCATGGGCTCCTCGGTCCGGGGCGCGATCGACATGGTCCACCTGGCCGAGGGGCTGGCCCGGATGCGGGGCGAGGCGCCGGCCTCGCGCTCGACCCTGCTCGACGCCGCCCTGGCCGCCTTCTCCGGGCGGATCCGGCTCGACGAGGGCTGCGGCCGCCGCCCCGAGGAGGTGGTGACGGAGATCCTCGACCGGCTGCTGGAGGCCCCACCCCCCGGCCCCTCCCAGCAGGGTCCGCCGGACGCGGGGCCGGCGCCGGGGCCGGAGCCACGCGGCGGCGGGCGGGTCCTGGCCGGCCCGGAGGCCGAACGGGCGGTGCGCGAGGACGGCCGACGAACCCGGGGCCGCGACGAGCTGGCGGTGGCCCATCCCGAGTTCCGCGCGCTCTCGCCCGGGCTGGGACGCCTGGAGGAGTCGGCGCTCGAGGAGCTTCGCCGCCAGGACCCGGAGCGGGCGCTGGGGATCCTCTGCGAGCTGACGGCCGCCACCGACCGGGAGCTGCGCCGCCGCGCCCGCCGGCTGGCGGCCCGGGTCTTCGTCCGCATGGCGCGGGAGGGCCGGGCGGCCCGGCGCGGCTATCGACGTCTGACCGTCCGGGCCGGCGCCGTCGAGGGGGACCTGGACCTGGAGCGGACCCTGGAGCGAGCCGGCGGCCGCCCCCGACACGCCGAGGAGCTGGTCCTCCGGGGCTGGGAGGCCGGCCGCGTCGCCACCTGCCTGCTCATCGACCGCAGCGGCTCGATGCGGGGCTCGGGCCTGGCCCTGGCCGCGCTGGCCGCGGCCGGCCTGGCCCTGGCCGCGGCGGATCGCGCCGAGTGCAGCCTGATTGCCTTCAACCGGGATGCCGTCGTCCTCCAGGCCCAGGGCCAGCCTCGCCCCCCCGAGGAGCTGATCGACGACATCCTCTCCCTGCGCGCCGGCGGGACCACCGACCTGGCCCTGGCCCTGCGCACGGCCGCCGGCCAGCTGGCCACGGCCCGGGCCCCGGAGCGGGTGGCGGTGGTGATGAGCGACTGCCTTCCCACCACCGGCGGCGACCCGCTCGACGCTCTGGGCGGCATCGACCGGGTGCACGTGCTCGGCACCAGCCGCGAGCCCGAGTCGGTGCACCGCTGCCGGGAGCTGGCCCGGCGGGCGGGCGGCCGCTACCTGCCGGCGGCCACCCTGGCCGAGCTGGGTGCCAACCTGGCCGTGGTGCTGGCCTGATCCCTCCCGCGGCGATCCGCACCCGCCCGCAGGGCGGGCCTCCTCGATCCCCGTGGAGGGGCGGCGAGCCCCGCCCGCGGGGGACCGGCACGCCGCCCCGCGGCCCGGCGGGCGGGCCGGGCCCGGTCAGCGCCCGGCCGGGCACGAGGCTGCTGCCCGGCCCCCGGAGCCGACCGGTAGCATGGGCCACACCGAGACGCCGCCAGGGGGATCGTGGGAGGAGGCGAGATGGGCGAAGCCACGCGGACCCGATTGCTCACCGGTGAGGAGTACCTCCGGAGCCTGAGGGACGGGCGGGAGGTCTACATCGACGGAGAGCGGGTCGAGGACGTCACCTCGCATCCCGCCTTCCGCAACGCCGCCCGCTCCATCGCCCGCCTCTACGACGCCCTCCACGATCCCGAGACGCACGACCTCATGACCGGGGAGGACCGCCTCGGCATCCGCACCCACCGCTTCTTCATGCCCTCGTACTCGACCCGGGACCTGCTCGCCTCCCGGGAGGCGATCGCCCACTGGTCGCGGCTCTCCTACGGCTACATGGGCCGGACGCCGGACTACAAGGCCTCCTTCATGGCCAGCCTCGGCGCCGACCCCGGCTGGTGGGCCCCCTTCGAGGAGAGCGCCCGGCGCTGGTACCGCACCTATGCCGAGCAGGCGCTGTTCCTCAACCACGTGCTCATCAACCCGCCCATCGACCGCAACCGGGCCGTGCACGAGGTCGAGGACGTCTACGTCCACGTCGTCGCCGAGCGCGACGACGGCATGGTGGTCTCGGGGGCCAAGATGCTGGCCACCGGCTCGGTGCTCACCCACGCCACCTTCGTCGCCCAGAACAGCGCCGTCCAGCTGGAGGAGGGGAAGGCTGAGGACTACGCCCTGGTCTTCATCGCCCCCATGGACACCCCGGGCAAGAAGCTGCTTTGCCGGAACTCGTACGAGCTGAGCGCCCGCTCTCCCTGGGACAACCCGCTCTCCAGCCGCTTCGACGAGAACGACGCCGTGGTCGTCTTCGACCGTGCCTTCATCCCCTGGGAGAACGTGCTCGTCTACCGCGACGTCCGAAAGGCCACCGCCTTCTACGCCCAGTCCGGCTTCATGCCCCGGTACACGCTGCAGTCGGGGACCCGGCTGGCGGTCAAGCTGGACTTCCTCTGCGGGCTGCTGGTCCGGGGCCTGAAGGCCAACGGCACCTACGAGTTCCGGGGAGTCCAGGCCAGGCTGGGCGAGCTGATCGGCTGGCGCAACCTGATCTGGGCCCTGACGGCGGCGCTGTGCCATGAGCCCATGCCGGGGCCGGGCGAGAGCCTGGTCCCCAGGCTGGAGTACGCCACCCTGGTCCGCCTCTTCGGGAGCATGGCGGTGCCGCAGGCGCGCTCGATCTTCGCCGAGATCCTGGGCGGCGCCCCCCTGGCCGTCCCCTCCAGCCACCGCGACCTGCAGAACCCGGACCTGCGGCCGCTCATCGACCGTTTCTACCGAGGCTCGGTCGGCGACGCCCACGATCGGGTCAAGCTCTACAAGCTGATCTGGGACGCTATCGGCAGCGAGTTCGGCTCGCGCCACGAGTGGTACGAGATCAACTACGGCGGCAACCAGGAGCAGATGCGGCTGGACATGGTCCGGTTCGCCGGCGTCCGGGGGCTGCTGGGGGAGTTCGACGCGCTGGTCGAGCGCTGCCTGTCCGAGTACGACCTGGAGGGCTGGCGCTCGGACACCTGGCTGGAGCCCGGGGATCGCCGGGGCTGAGGCCCGATCCCGCGCTCAGGATCATCGCCCGAGGTCGTCGGCCGGCTCCGGCCCGGGCTGGGGGAAGGTGGTCTGGGCCGGGGCCGCCGCCCGGCCGCGCGTACCCAGCTGGACCAGGACGATGCCGGCCAGCGTTCCGGCCATGCCCGCCCACTGCTGCGGGCTCGGCGCCTGATGGAGCCAGGGCCAGGCGATCAGGGCGGTCTCGATCGGCCCCAGGCCCAGGAGCACGTTGACCTCGAAGGCCCGCAGGTGTCGGAGGGCCCGGTTCCAGAGCGCGTAGGCCAGGGTGGTGTTGGGCAGCGCCAGCCACACCACCAGGACGGCGAACCAGGGGCTCGGGCGCGGGCCGCCTTCGAAGGCCAGGCCCAGGCCGAGCAGGACGGCCCCGCCGATCAGGAGGGGCCAGGCGGTCAGGGGGACGACGCCCAGTCGGCCGTCGCGGGCCAGCGCCCGGGCCAGCACGCTGTAGCCGGCGAAGGCCACGGCCGAGGCGAGCACGGTCAGTAGCCAGATCGGGCTGCCGCCCTCGGGGGTGCCGAAGTAGAGGAAGAGGCCCAGGGCCGCGACCCCGACGCCCACCACCTGGAGCGGCCGCGGCCACTCCTTGAGCGCCGCCATCCCGATCAGGAGCACCAGCAGCGGCTGCTGGTTGAAGATGAGGGAGGCGGTGGTGGGGCGGACGTGGGCCAGCGCGGTGAAGAGGAGGCCGTTGGCCACCGGGTAGGCGAGCAGGCCGGCGGCCGCCATCAGGAGCCAGGTCCTGACCCCCGCCGCTCCCGCCCGTCCGCCGGCCACGAACAGCAACGGCACCAGGGGCAGGGCAGCCAGCGTGTAGCGGAGGCCGCCGAGCATGAGCGGCCCGGCGCCGGACAGGGCCAGATCGATCAGCACGAAGGACGAGCCCCAGATGGCGCTGGTGAGCAGGCCCGCGCCCAGCGCCAGCCAGCGGGCGCGGTGGGACGGGTGCCGGCTCGCGGTGGTGGCCATGGCCTCCATTGAAGCCGGCCGGGCGATCGCCCGCCAGCACGGGGGACGGTCGCCCCGGTCGGACCCTCGGGTCCCCTCGCCGGCGCCCCGGGGCAGCCGGCAGCGACGGGCCAGCGCCGGCGGCCGCTCCGGGCGCGCCCCGCGGTGGGCGGTGGAACCCATCGGGCGCCCGACCGAAGGGGGCCCCGGCGGCAGAGCCGCGCCGGCCGGGACGCCCGACGACCCCGAACCTCAGCGCAGGAAGCCGAGGGCGAAGGCGCCCAGCGCCGCGCAGTACCAGCCGTAGGGGTCGAGCCGGCCGGAACGGAAGTACCGGACCAGGAAGCGGGCGCTGAGGTAGGCGGCGACCCCCGCCAGGAGGGCCGCAGCCAGGTCCACGGGCAGTCCTGGCGCCGACGACGAACGATCCAGGAAGAGCTTCGGAACCTCCAGCAGCCCCGCCGCCCCGATGATGGGGGTGGCCATCAGGAAGCTGAACTCGGCCGCGTCCCGGTGTCGGAGCCCAGCGACCAGGCCTCCGGCCATGGTCACCCCCGAGCGCGAGATGCCGGGGACCAGGGCCAGGGCCTGGGCCACACCGACCAGCAGGGCCGCCCGGGCGCCGATCTCCGACATGGGTTTGAACCTGGCCTCCCGCTCCTCGCCGCCCACCTCGCCGCCCTCCGACCGGCGGCGCAACCACTCGGCGCCGAGCAGGATGGCCCCGTTGACGACCAGCGCCCCGGCCGCCAGGCGGGGGCTGGCGAACAGCCCTTTCAGGGCCTTCTCGAGCACGAAGCCGACCAGGCCACCGGGGACCGTGGCCAGCACCAGCATCAGGGCCAGGCGTTCGTCGGCACCCTCGAACCGCCCGCGCAGGAAGCCCCGGACGAAGGCGGAGACGATCACGAGCCACTCCCTCCGGTAGAGGAGCAGCAACGCCCCCGCCGTCCCCAGGTGCAGCAGGGTCAGGAAGGGCACGAAGGCCGGGTCCGACTGCCGGTAGGACCAGCGCAGCAGCCCGGGCACGAGCACGGCGTGGCCCAGCGAGGAGACCGGGAAGAGCTCGGTCGCGCCCTGCAGCAGTCCGATGAAGAGCGCCTGCCAGGCGTTCACACCCCGATAGGAAAGCAGAAAGCGACCCCGGCTCGCGCTCGCCGCCAGGTCCTCGGCCGACGGCCGACGGCCCAAGATGAAAAGGCCGGGGCGCCAGATGACGCCCCGGCAGGACGGGAGAGAAAGAGGTGGTGGTCTCGATCCATGACAGCGGCTCCCCGGGGTCGCCCGGAGGAGCTCAGCTCTCTCGCCTATGCAGGCTACCGCAAACCCGGCTCGCGCTGCTGACCGTCGGTCAGTTCCGTCCCGGCGGGCCGGCGCGGTCGCGGCCCGGGGCGGTGCCCGCCGCCCGGCCCGGGGAGGCGCGGCGGGTCGAAAGAGGCGGCGCCGGCCACGGCCGCCCGCATCGGCGGCGAGCGGGAGGTACAGACGCCTCCTATACTCGCGGCCGTGATCTGGGATCGGTGGCGCCGCCGGCTCTGGGAAGAGGGCATCCGGCCCCCCGACCCGCCCCGGCCTTTCGAGGACGTGCTGGAGGAGGCGCCAGTCATCGCCCTGCTGATCGACCGTGACCGCCGGGTGATCGCCGCCAACCAGGCCGCGCGCCGGTTCTTCCGCCTGGAACCGGAGCGACTGCCGCTGGGCCTGCTCGAGGCCACCCGCGAGGGCCGGCTGGCCGAGGCGCTCCGCGCCGGCCGGCCCGAGGCCGAGCTGCGCTTGACCCACTGCCAGCGCAGCGTCCAGGTCAAGCTGGTCCCGGGTCCCGCGCCCGGCGACACCCTCCTCTTCCTCACCGACGTGACCGAGCTGCGCCGGCTGGAGACGGTCCGGCAGGAGTTCGTGGCCAACCTCTCCCACGAGCTGCGCACGCCGCTCACCTCCCTGCGCCTGACCGCCGAGAGCCTGCTCGACGACCTGCCGGAGCCGGACCGCAAGCGCTTCGCCGCCCGGGCCCTGAAGGAGGCCGACCACCTGGCCGGCATCGTCGCCAACCTGCGCCAACTGGCCGAGATCGAGGCCGGTCACCTGACCGTCGCCCGCACCCGGTTCGAGGTCAAGGAGCTGATCGAGGAAGCCGCGGCCCGGCTCCGGCTCGATCGCCCCCTGGAGCTGGACATCCCGGAGCGGCTGGAGGCGGTCGCCGACCGCAGCAAGCTGGCCCAGGCGCTGGACAACCTGCTGGACAACGCGGCCAAGTTCTCGCCTCCGGGCTCCCCGATCGAGGTGCGGGCCGGAGTGGAAGCCGGCGAGCTCCGGATCACGGTGCGCGACCACGGCCCCGGGATCTCGCCCGAGCACTGGCCACGCGTCTTCGAGCGCTTCTACAAGGTGGACCCGGCGCGCTCCCGCGGCGACACCGGCTCGGGCCTCGGCCTCTCCATCACCAAGCACCTGGTCCTCGCCCAGGGGGGTCGCGTCTGGACCGAGGCCGCCCGGGACGGCGGCCAGATCTTCGGCCTGGCCGTCCCCGTGGGGCCGCCGACGGAGGAGGGGGCTTAACCGTGTCTTCATCACCGGTTAACCGGGGTGCCCTATCGTCGAGGACGGTGGCAACCGGAGGAGTCGCCGGCCCCACGCACCGGCCCGCCCCGGAGGCGGTCGGGGAACGCCTCGCTCCGCACCTGCACCGGCTGCGGGAGTCGGTGCTGGGGTTGGCGGGGCTGGTCGAGTCCCAGATCGACGACACCCTGGTCGCCCTCCGTACCTTCGACCTCGGGGTCGCCGATCGCGTGCGCACGAACGACCGGGCCCTCAACGAGCTGCTCCGGGAGATCCGCGAGCAGGTGGTGGCCGTCATCGCCACCCGGCGGCCGGAGGCCCCGGAGCTGCGCTCGCTGATGGCGCTGGAGTACGTCGCCACCGAGCTGGAGCGGATGGGCGACTACCTGGTCCGCATCGCCCGTCAGACCTCCACCCTGGCCGGGCTCCAGCCGGGGCGGCTGCGGCCGGAGTTCGGGCTGATGGGGGAGCTGGCCAGCCGGCAGGTCCGCGACATCCTGGACGCGCTGGTGGAGGAGGACGTCGTCCGCGCCCGGGAGGTCGCGGCCAGGGACGACGAGATCGACCGTCTGTACCACCGCCTCTTCGACGCCCTGGTCACCGAGCTGGCCACGACCGGCGACCCCTCCGACGCGCTCCGCACCGTGATGCTGATCGACGTCGCCCACGACCTGGAGCGGCTCGGCGACCGCGTGGTCAACGTGGCCGAGGACATCCTCTTCCTGGCCTCCGGCCAGGTGGTGGAGCTGGGATAGTGGGAGGCGCCGGGACGCGACCGGGGACCGCCGGTGGCTGATCGCATCCTGGTCGTCGAGGACGACGAGGACATCCGCGACCTCCTCGCGCACCACCTGCGGGGCGCCGGCTACGAGGTGCTGGCGGCCAGGGACGGGGTGACGGGCCTGCGGCTGGCGTTGACGGCCCGGGTCGACCTCGTCCTCCTGGACCTGATGCTGCCCGGGATGAGTGGCATGGATCTCTGCCGGAACCTGCGCCGGAGCAGCCGGGTGCCGGTGATCATGCTCACCGCCCGGGACACGGAGGTCGACACGGTCCTGGGGCTGGAGGTGGGCGCCGACGACTACGTCACCAAGCCCTTCTCCGTGCGCGAGGTCCTGGCCCGGATCAACGCCGTCATCCGTCGCTCCCGCTCTCGGCTGACCGAGCAGGACGTGCCCGAAAGGGAGCAGATCGGCAACTTCGTGATCGACCGCGCCGCCCGCCGCGTGCTGGTCGACGGCGTGGAGGTGAAGCTCACCGCCCGGGAGTTCGAGCTGCTCTCCCACCTCGTGGCTCGCTCGGGCCGGGTCCAGTCCCGCGAGGCGCTGATCCAGCAGGTCTGGGGCGTCAACTTCATGGGCGACCGCAAGACGGTGGACGTTCACGTCCGCTGGCTGCGCGAGAAGTTCGCCGGTCGGGTACCGTTCGAGCTGGTGACGGTACGAGGCGCGGGCTACCGGCTCGACCGGCTCGACGCCGCCCCCGCCCCCACCGCGCCCCCGGTGCCGGGGACCCGCTGAGCCGAGCGGGCAGGGATCGACCGGATCGTCGATCGCCGGCCCCACCGTCGCGGGCCCGGTGTGCCGCATCCCGCGGGCTGTGGAACCCGCGCCCGGGGCGCGTTCAGCTGCCTGTCAGGTACGTCGCGACCATGATCGAGCATCATCCGCCGGTGACCGCGAAGCCCTTCTCGCTCCCGGGACGGACCCGAGCCGTCCTGGCCGTGGTGGTGGCGACCCTGTTGGGGTCGCTGCTCTTCCTGCACTCCCCCTGGGGCCACGGCGACATCGACCTCTACCGAGGCTACGCGCGGGCGTTCTGGTTGGGCCCGCACGCCTTCCACGCCCTCCCCGTCGAGTACCCGATCCTCTCCCTGGTCCCCTTCAGCCTGACGCTGCTCCCGCCCCTGCCCGACCACGTCACCGTCTACGCCCTGTGGATGCTCCTGCTCCTCGTGGCCGGCCTCGTCCTGACCGCCCGCCGGGAATCGCCCCGGGTGGCCGAGACCTGCGCCCTCTACCTCGCCCTGGGCGGCTTCGGCACCGTCCTGGGCCGGTTCGACCTGGTGCCCGCCGCGGCCGTGGTCGGCGCCTGGTGGGCGACCCGGGACCGGCGTTTCCCGCTCGCCTACGCGCTGCTCGCGGCCGGGACCCTGCTGAAGCTCTACCCGCTGTTCCTTTTGCCCGTGGTGGTGATCGAGCACTGGCGGAGCCTGGGCGGCCGGGGCCGGTCGCGCCCGCCGCGGGCGCTCCTGGAGGGGGTGGCCCTGTACGCCGGCGGGGTCGCCGCCGGCTTCGCCCTCGCCTGGCTGCTGGCCCCGGGGAGCTGGCTCGACCCCATCCTCTACGAGCGGGCGCGGCCGCTCCAGGTCGAGTCGGTGCCCGCCAGCCTCCTCTGGCTCAGCGGGTTGGTTGGCTTTTCGGTGCGCCCCGATCACTCCTTCCACTCCTACAACCTGACCGGCGCCCTCGCCGGCCCGCTGACCGTTCTCTCCCTGCTGGCCCTGGTGGCGGGCTGCCTTTCCATCTACTGGCGGCAGGTCCGGGGACGGGCCGGTTTCGGCCCGGCCCTGGTCGCCTGCCTGCTGGTCGTCATCTGCACCAGCCGGGTGCTGAGCCCCCAGTACCTGATCTGGGTGGTCCCCCTCCTCGCCCTCCTGGAGCGCGGCCACCGCTGGCGGTGGCTGGCGGTCTGCGCGCTGACCACGGCCATCTTCCCCTTCGGCTACGAGCTGTCGGCCCTGCACGGCGCCGGGACGCCCGCCTCCTACCCGGAGCCCTTCCTGGCCCTGATCGCCGCCCGCAACGCCGTCCTGGTGGCGAGCACCGTCGGCCTGCTGCGGTCGCTGTCGACGGTCGAGCCCGAGCCGGTGAGCCCGGTGGCGTCCGCCCGCTGACCCGGGTGAGGTGGGCGGGCCCGTCCCGGGTCAGGAGGAGAAGGAGAAGGCCATCAGCCGGGTGCCCACGGGCAGGTAGAGCCGCCCCGCGCTGGCGCTGGGGGCGACGAAGTGCTCGGCGGTGCCGATCCCGACCTCGTGCTCGACGGCGCCGGTCCGGGCGTCGAGGCCCCACAGCTTGCCCCCCTCGAAGTCGATGTCCCAGACCAGACCCCCGGCCACGATCGGGGAGCCGGCGCGGAAGTTCGGGCCCTGCCAGGCCACCCGGAAGCTCGAGCCCCGGACCTCCACCGCCTTCACCCCGTGGTCGCAGGGCACGTAGACGTACGGGGCCCGGTAGGCGGTGGCGCCGATGGCGTAGCACCCGCCCAGCGGGGCGCTGAACAGCTGGCCGCCGACGCCGCCCAGGTGGTTGAGGTCGAGCAGGTACCCGATCCCCTCCTTGCCCACCTGGAACACCCGGTCGCCCTCCACCAGGGTGGGGTTCACGCTCCCCAGGTCCAGGTCCATGTCGTTCAGCTGCACCCAGTTCGAGGGGGCGAAGAGGTCCAGCCGCCCCAGTGAGGGGGAGAGCCGGACCACGGCGTCGCTGCCGTCGAAGGCGTGCCGCTCGTCGGTGTTGCTGGTGGTGGTCAGGAGATCGCCGTTGGGGAGGACGACCGGCCCGCTGGGGGCCCAGATGGCGCCCCCGCGCTGGGGCGAGGCCTGGAACTGGACCTGCGGGCCCGACCCGCTCTCCGGCACTCCCACCACCAGGCCGTGGTAGTTGCCGCAGTCGCCCGCGCGACCGCCGAACGAGGCATAGACCCGGCCGGCGTCCAGGGCCAGGGCCGGCCGGTTGAGCTGGTACAGGGGGTCGCTCCCCGGCAGGTCGATCGGGTAGCGCCAGCGGACGGCGCCGTCGGCCACGTCCAGGGCCACCATCTGGAACCGCCCCGGAGGCTGGTAGGAGACCACGAACAGCGTCCCTTGCGAAGGGTCGATCACCGGCGTGGAGGTGACGCCGAGCTCGGGGATGTTGCCGCACTGCAGGTGGGTGGCGTCGAACGCGGGGCCGAGGCTCTTCTTCCAGACCAGGCATCCGCTGGAGGCGCTCAGGGCGTAGACGGTGTTGTGCTCGGTGGCCGTGAGCACCAGGCCCCGGTACACGAGCGGCTGGGCGTAGATGGCACCGTCCAGCCCGACCTGCCAGCGCCGCGACAGCTTCCCCGCCGCCGGCGAGCCGGTGTCCACGCCGGCCCGGTCACCGGAGCGATGGTAGGTGGTCCAGTCGTCGAGGGAAGGACCGAGGGCGTCGGATGGCGCGGCGCAGGCCCGGGGCGGCGCGGCCGAGGGAGGGCCCGGAGCCGGCCCCCCGCCGCAGGCCGCGGCCACGACCAGGACCAGAGCCAGCGCCAGCAGCGCCCGGCGCCGGACCGGCCCGCCCGCCGGCCTCTGATACCGTGATCGGCCATGTGGGCGGAGGCGCGGCCGGTGCGACCCACGGCCGTCGCCACGGCCTCGGCCGTGGTCGTGATCCTGGGCACGGGGCTGGCGCTGCGCCTGTCCCTGCTCGCCGGGGGCCAGATCGACTACGACGAGGGGGTGTACTGGCAGTCGCTGCGGGCGTTGGCCGCCGGGCATCCCCTGTTCACCTCCGTCTACAGCTCGCAGCCTCCGGCCTTCCTCGAGCTCTTGGCCCCGGTCCACCGGCTGGCCGGGGACACGCTGGTCGCCGAGCGCGCCGCCGTCCTGGCCACGGCCGTGATCGGGCTCGTGGCAGTCTATACGACCGCGGCGCTGCTCGTCAGCCGGGGCGCCGGCCTGCTGGCCATGGCCGCCCTGGCCGCCGACCCGCTGTTCTTCCGCCAGTCGGTGACCCTGCAGGCCGACGGCCCGAGCGTCTGCCTGGCCCTGGCCGCGCTGGCGGCGGCGGCCCTGGCCCGGAGGCTCCGTGACCGGACCCGCCCGCCCCGGGCCGGGCCCGGGGACGGGGCCGAAGGGGGCGGCCCGCTGCCGGCATGGTTGGCCCTGCTCGCCGGCGCCCTGCTCGCCCTGGCCGTGCTCACCAAGCTGCTGGCCGTGGCCGCCCTGCCGGCGGTGGGGGTGATGCTGGCCGCCCCCGGGGACGGCCGGGCGCCCGCCGGCGACCGCCCTCCGGCCGGGGGTGCGCGCCCGGGCCATGCCCTGCGCGACCTGGGGGCGGCGGCGGCCGGCGGATCGCTGGTGACGGCCGCGGTCCTCCTCCCCTACGTGGACGCCTGGGGACCGCTCTGGCGGCAGGCCGTGGGCCTGCACCTCGGCGCCCAGGCGTTGAGCATCGGCGGCCTCACCCCGGGCGAGGCGCTCCCGGAGCTCCCCCTGCTGGCGCTGGGCCTGGCCGGGCTGGCGGTGGCGGCCCGTCGAG
>DASRBU010000356.1:0-8366 GCA_035653475.1 Candidatus Dormiibacterota bacterium
TGGAAGGCGCCATTGAACACCGCGGCCCCCAGGCGCGGGTCGGCGCGGCGTGCCAGCCGGTACCCAGGCGGCAGCGGTCGCTCCGGGAGCCCGGCCAGGTCGGCTCGATCCATCCGCCAGAAGGGACGAACCGCGATCAGCCCCAGCTCCGGGGAGGGGTCGGGCGCCGCCTTCGACCGCCACACCTCCGCCGTCGCCGCGCCCGTGGCCAACCCGAACCCGATCCCCCAGCGGAGCAACCGCTCCCGCTCGGCCTCGTCCCGGGCGGCGGTCTCCACCCGGGCCACCGCTCCCTCCCGCGTGGTCCGCTCCAGCACCAGGACCATGGCCAGGGGGCCGTCCTCGTCCTCGACCACCCGGGAGCGCGTCGGCCAGTCGATGGCCTTGCCCAGGCCCTCCAGGGCATGGGTGGGGGGCACGCAATCGCGTCCTCCCCGCTGGACCTCCTCGACCAGCAGCGCCCACAGGCCGGGCAGGTCACCGGGAGTTCCCGGCCTGAGCCTCCTCATCTCCCACCGGCCTCTCCGCCGGACCCGGCGGCGCGCAGGCACGGAACCGCGCCCGGGCGCTCAGGGCACGGCTCGGGCCACCACCTCCGACAGGTCGGGGAGCGCGCGCCGCAGCCGCTCCTCGAGCTCGGTCTCGACCGCATGGGCTCGCTCCAGGCTCACCTCCCCCGGCATCTCGGCCACCACGTAGGCCACGATCCTGTCCTCTCGCGCGCTCAGCTCGACGTCGCGGCAGCGGCGCACGAGCGGGTGCTCCTCGACGATCCGGCGGATGGCGGCGGCCAGATCTCCGCGGCCGGCGGTGACGTCGGCTCCGCTCACCAGCGCCGGCTCCAGCGGCTCCAGGTGGACGTCGACCCTGGACACGCCCAGGAACTCCTCGCGCAGCCGCCGTTCCAGCTCCTCGCTGGCGGCCCCGGCCGCGCCCAGGGTCATGTGCGCGGGCAGCTTGGCGTGCATGCTGAGGTGCAGGCTGCCGTCCTGCTCCCGTTCGACGGTAACGTTGTGCAGGTCCCGGATCACCCCCTGCCGGGCGGCCGCGGCGTGGACCCGCTCCACCAGGTCGTCCTCCGCCGATTGCGGCTCCACCACGATGGACAGGTCGAGCCCGGGATGGTCGCGCTCGACGGCCGCCTGCACCTCCCGGCTCAGCTGTCGCGCCCCCTCGACCGAGAGGGTGGGCCGCGCCGAGACGCGGGCGTCACCCAGGAGTCGGCCGCCGGAGCGGCGCACGCGCACGGTTCCCACCCGGCGCACCCCGGCCACCCCGGCGATGGAACGGCGCACCTCCTCTTCCACGCCGGCCGGTGCGCGGTCGATCAGGATGTCCCCGGAACGGTAGAGCAGCAGGCCGGCGGCACGTGAGATCAGGGCCGCCACCATCAGAGCGGCGGCGGCGTCGGCCCACTGGAGCCCCAGGCGCACACCGACCAGACCGCCCAGCACGCTCACCGCCGAGCCGATGTCGGCCAGCCGGTTCTGCCCGCTGGCCCCCAGGGCCGGGCTGGCCCAGATCCGCGCCGCCCGCAGCAGGACGGTCGCGCGCAGGCTCTCCAGCACCACCACCCCGACCAGTAAGCCCAGCGCGTAGTCGGTCACCTCCACCAGCGCCCGGCCGGAGATCAGCCGCGTCACCGCTTCGTACCCGATGCCCAGCGCGGCCACGAGCAGGAGGGCGCCCTCGCCCAGGGCGGCCAGGTTCTCGGCCCGACCATGACCGTAGGGATGCTCCGGATCGGCCGGCTTGCGCGCCGCCCGCACGCCGAGGAGGGCGAAGACGGAGGCCACGAGGTCGAGGCCGGAGTGGAGGGCGTCGCTCAGCAGGCCAAGGCTCCCGGTCAGGAGCGCCACCACGAGCTTGCCGACCAGCAAGGCCACGTCGATCCCGAGCGAGGCGGAGGCCAGCAGGTGGGGCCTCAGCCGGGAGATCCAGGCGTCCACGACGATTCCTCGCTGCCGCAACCCCGGGATGGGCCGGGTCCGGGTGCCCACCGATCAACTGTAGTGTGAACCCGGCCGGCGGTTCCGCCAGCGGAGCCCTCAGCCCGGGTTCGCGACCGCGGTGACCGTGACCGCCCCCTCGGTCGTGGTGAGATGGACCCGCGAATAGCCGGTCAGCGGTTCCCCTAGCTCCAGCGAGCGGCGCACCCGGCCCGCCAGCCGCTCCAGGAGGGCCTCCGGCACCGGGACCGCCCCCACCCGGACGCCCGTCACCCGCAGGCGGAGACGATCGTCCGTCCCCACCTCGGGCACGCCCTCGACCGTGACCGGGACGCTCACCCCCGCGATCCGGCCGCGGGTCTCGCCCTGGATCGTGCCCCCGGAGGTTGCATGGAGCAGGATCTGGCCCACGGGCAGGCCTCTCCGCTCCGCGACCTGATTGGCCAGCCAGCTCAGCTCGCCATCGCTGAAGGTCTCGTCGACGGCCACCGGCCGTCCGCTGTTCACCGCCCGGACCCTCGCCTCGATGATGGCCTCGAGCTTGCCCTCGGCGCTGTGAGCGTCGGCGGCGGTCACCTCCACCTGGCCGGGTCCGGCACTGGGCCTGGCCACCAGCCACCAGCCGCCCGCCACCACCGTGGCCGCCGCCACGATCAGCAGCACACGCCTCGTCGCGAACCGTCCCCGGCCCCGGGAGATCCCAGCCAGGTCCACGGCCGCCAATGGTACGGAGATGGCCCCCTCGCGTCCAGCGGAGGGCCACCGGCGCAAGCCCGAAGCCAGCCGGCGCTCGCGGGCGAGGGAGACGACCGGGCCACGGTCGCGTTCACATCTCCCGGAAGGCCCAGCCCAGGGCCCGGTCGGCCAGCACCGCCGGCGCGCGCCGCGAGCCGACCAGCAGCGCCGTCCGGGCCAGCACCTCGGCCTCGATCGCGGTGGGGGCCAGGACGGACACCTGTCTCAGGTCGCTGGCCGCTGGCCGCCCGGTCCGGGGGTCGACCACCTCCCAGCCCGGGATCCCGCTCGTGGCCACCCCGGCGTCGATGACCATCACCGTCTCGCCGGTCATGTCGACCGGCCAGCCGGCGCCCTCCGGTCCCGGGCCGCAGGCGCACACGCTCCCCCCCAGGTCGGCGAAGGCGTTCTCCCCCAGCCACCCGCCCAGGCTGTCCGCCATCCAGCTCCGGGCCAGGCCCGCCAGCGCGATCCGCGCTCCCGGGGCCAGCCAGGCCCGCCGCCTCGCCACCTCGAGCACGGCGGAGAGCGGGGGTGCCGGCCGCCCGGCCCCGTCGCCGAGCGGCACCGCGGCCCCGACGTGCACCAGGCCCCCGCTGGCCTCGTAGGCCCACAGCGCGGCCCGCAGCAGCGACTCCAGCTCGGGGCTGACCGGCACCCAGCGTCCGGCGGCGGCGTGCAGGCGGGAGAGCTCACTGGAACCGTCCCGCATCGACAGCCGCCGCTCCACCGAGCGAGCCCACCGGGCCCCCGCCTCCAGCCGGCCCGGCGCCGGGCTCAGCGCCAGCAGGCGACAGGCCATCCCCAGACACTCGAACTCGAGGCGCGTCACCTCAACCGCTCTCCCCGGGTCGGTGACCCGGAGGCCGGTCTCCAAACCGTAGCCGGGGGAGGGAGCGGCGCGCAACGACGCCATCTCACGGTCACCGGCCGACGATCGGAACCGGCTCAGGCGGCAGGGCCGGGCAGCGCCCGATGCTGGCGGCCGGGGCGGCCCGCCGCGCCGGGCTCCCGGATACGGGTGACCAGCACCTGGTCGGGGAATCCGGCGCAGAGGGGAAGTTCCTGGGGCCAGCGCCGGGTGGCCCGGGCCAGGCTCTCCACCGTCCGAGCCACCAGGTACACCATCCGGCCCGCCGCCTGGGGCGCGCTCTGGTAGTCGGGCAGGTAGAGCTCGGCGAAGATGGGAAGGGTGGGACCGCGCACCACCTGCGTCCAATCGCGCAGCCAGCGGTCGTCACCGGCGGAGCGAGGGGCGTAGGAACGGCAGGCGACGAACAGGCCCCGCCAGCGATCCCGGGGGTCGTAGCGGAAGCACACGGCCTGGACCTCGCCGACCCCGGCCAGGCGGGCCGAACGCTCGGCGGCGACCTCCAGCTGCTCCACGTACCCCCGGAGGTCGACCAGGGCGATCCGCCTGGCCACGGTCTCCCCGCTGTGATCGGTGCAGAACGAGCGCGCGAACTCCAGAAGATCCTCCCAGCGTCCGGCCTCGGCCCGCTGGTCGATCTCCTCCAGGGCCCGCCGGACGTCCATCAGTCCGCGTTCCGGCGGCGACATCTCCGTCCCGGCCCGGCCGCCGCCTCCGGAAGCCGACCGGCGGTCGGGGCGAGAACGGCTCCTTCCTCCCCGGTCCTGAGGTCCGGCATCCACTGGAAGATACCGCCCGACCGGCTGGAGGGGGAGAGGGTGGGGTGCCGAACGCCCGCCCGATCGGGGCGGTGATCCACGACCCCGAACCGGAAGGGTGGGCGGAGGCCGGGCAGCGCCGGCCGTGAGGCCCGCCTGCCGGGTGGCGAGCGGGCGCGAAGTCCGAGAGGACCCCCGTGAGAGCTGCCGCCGGAGGGGACCGTCGCTCCCTCGGCGGCGACGGGTCAGGCGTGCTGCACGTCGACGACCAAACGCGAGGGGGCGCTCAGCGTGAACACGTGCAGGCACTCCGGACGGGCGAGCTGGAGCTCCCACTCGATCGTCCCGCCTCCCGCCGCCCGCTGCCAGGCGGCCTGCAGGACGGCGTAGCCGGTGCGCAGCTCGAGCGGGTAGGAGCCGGAGCTGCTCGCCCCCTGCAGCACGATCACCACCGTCGAGCCCTGGAGGCCGACCTGGTATCGCGGCACGGGGCCGTCGAACTGCATCACGAAGCGGTCGTAGGTGGGATGGGAGCCGGCGCGCACCGTGGCCAGCTGGGCGGCGCCCCCGCCCCCGCTGCGAGGGGCGCAGGAGAAGCCGGGACCCGGCACCGGGGCCAGCGTCGCCGGGGTCGGGGCGGGCGCCACGGTCGGAGTCGGAGTCGGGGTCGGGGTCGGGGCGGGGGTGGGGATCGCAGCGGCTGGGGTGGGCGTGGCGGGAGCCGGCGTCGGCTCCAGCCTCAGGTCGGGCGCCGCCCGCCCTCGGTCGGCGACCGCCGGCGATCCGGCCGGCCGTGCCGTCCACCACCGGTTCCCGTGGGCGACGACCGCGAGCCCGACCAGCACCACCACGGCCAGCCCGACCAACCCGATCAGGGCTCCCCGCCTCACCGGGAGCCGAAGCGAACCCGGCCCCGACTCCGCCAGGGCCCGCTGGATCTGCTCCAGGAGGCCGGGCGGGGCCGGGCGCGTGACCACCTCGAAACCTGCCCTGAGCGACCGACGGTCGACCGCGGCCGACATCCCCGCCGGCTCCTGGACCCCGCCGGGGGCCCCGTCCGGAAGCCGCCGCCGAACCGCCCGATGGATACGCCGTCGGGCGCCGCGAACCGAGGTGCGCAGCACGGTCGCGATCTCGCTCATGGGCAGCCGGAGGTAGAAGAAGCAGAACAGCGCCAGACGATCGCCCTTGCCCAGGCCGTCGAGCGAGCGCCAGGCCTCGGCCCAGGCGGCCGTCTCGGCCTCCGACTCCGCCGACTCGGGACCGACAGGGCCTCCACCCGGGAGGAGGCCGCGAAGCCGGACGCGCCCGGTCTCGGACGCCACCAGGGCCAGGAACCAGGCTCGGAAGCTGGGCGCCTCGCGGCTGGGCCGGCGGCGGGCGGCGCTCAGGGCGGCCCGGAAGACCGCCTCCTCGGCCGCGGCCTCGTCACGGAGCATCACCACGGCCAGGCGAAAGGCCGCGTCGATGACCTCCTCGAGCCGTTCGAGGAACTCAGCCGGGTTCCAGAGCCCGTCCTCGGGCCGCGCACGCCATGCCATCGCGAGCGATGATGGATCTTCGCACGTCGGCCCGGCACGGCGTCGGCACGCAACTCACCCCGCCGGGCCGTTGACCGCCACCGGGCCCATGGGGGACACTCGGGTGGTGACCAGGACCGCCGTCACGCTCAGCATCTCCATGCCTGCCCCCACCCGCCGGCTCCTGGACGACCTCCGTGGGGGTCACAGCGTCTCGGAGTACGTTCGCCACCTGGTCGAACAGGACGCCGCCCGGCGCCTCCGGCGCTCCCCGGCCACGGCCGGGACGGAGCCGGGGCGAGCCGCCGGAGAGCTGCCCCGCTCCTGGCGGCGCCGGCAGCCGGATCCACTGGAGGGAATCCGGGCCTTCCCGAGCGCGGCCGGGCTGGCGGGAGCATCCATCGTCCTGGAGGACCTGGACAGGGCACCGCTACGGCCGGCCGGACGCTGAGCGCGGTCGACGTCGAGCCGCCCCGGGGCTGCCTGCACCAGGGGGCGGTCTTCGAGGGCGTTCCCTTGCTCTGGTACACGGACGTCGCCCTGGCCCTGCGCCCCAGGTCGGGCCGCGACTACCGCCAGCTCGTCGCCCACCGGGTCTCGGGCGACCCGCGCGCCTTCCAGGACGAGCACCTCACCGTGGCCTGGGCCAAACGGCAGCGGGTGCTCGTGCTCTCGCCCCACCAGGAGCTGCACCGTCAGGCGACCCGGGTGCTGGCGGTGCACGGCTACGAGGAAGACCGCGGGCTCTCCCAGGCCCGATCCCGGATCGAACGGGGCGAGGTGCCGGGGCTGGTGCACGTGCGCGAGCGCGGGGACTTGGGCTGGGGAGCGGCGGTGGTCTCGCTCGCCCAGATCATCGAGGTCCCGCGCTCCCTGTTCGAGGACGACTACGTGGCCGGCGTCCGGGAGGTCTGCAGCTTGAGCGACGGCGGGCTGGCCGCGGTCCTGGCCCGACTCCGCGCCTATCTGGCCCTGGTCGACCGCCGCCGCTGGGGCGGATGAGGGTCAGGCCGCGCTCAGGGAGCGCGCGAGCAGCGAGCGCAGCTCCTCCTCGCCGGCGCTGCCGTTCTCGTGGTTGACCTGGAAGAGGACCAGCTGCCCGGGGGCCGGACGTGCGCTCAGGGCGTCCGGATGCAGGCCCGCCCGCACCGCGGCCGGAGGGGGCAGCGGCTGGACCTGGATCTCGGTCTCCTCCAGCCGCCGGCGAAGGCGCGGCGGCAACCCCGTCCGCACCTCCTCGACCAGGGCGCGGAAGCGGTCGGGCGGGACACGGTACGGCAGCCGTCGACGCCGATCCAGGGTCGCCGCCCGCTGGAAGGCCTGATCGCTGGCCGCCCAGAGGCCGAGGTGGCGGTCGATCCTGGCCAGCAGCGCCCAGGCCTCGGCATCGCGGGGCGCCCGGTCGCACGCCGCCTGGGCGGCCTCCAGGGCGTCGTGCATGCGCCCGGCCGTGTACAGCTCGTAGGCCCGCCGGAGGAGATCCACGCCGGCGATACGCTAGCAGCTCGATGCGATTCTTTCGCGCCAGCCCCCGTGTCCTGCTCTCGCATCCCTCCGAGGCCGACGCCATCGCCGACCTCTACCGGCGCGCCTGGCAGGGATGCGAGCGCTTCCTGGATCCACGGCTGGTGGAGGAGATGCAGCCCTCGGCCGGCGAGGTGCGCACCTGGCTCCAGGGCGGGTTCGAGCTGTACCGGGTGGAGCACGGCGAGCGGGTGGTGGGCAGCATCCGCTGCGCCTTCCCGGCCAGCGCCTGCGTCCTCGACCGCCTGGTCGTGGATCCGGAGGTCAGGGGCCAGGGGCTGGGCCGTCTCCTCCTCGAGCACGCGGTCTCGCGCGCCCGGCGCACGGCCTCGGGTCGCATCTGGACGCAGGTGAGCCCGAAGCTGCCGGTGGCCGTCGCCCTCCACCGCGACCTCGGCTTCCGCACCGTCGGCCGCCACCTCGCCGCCTACTGGGACGAGCCCCTGCTGCTCCTGGAGCTGCCGCTGTGAGCCCGCCGCCTCAGCCACGAACCTCCCGGGAAGGCTCGGTCATGCGCGCGGGGTCCAGGATACGGGTCAGCTCCGCCTCCTCGAAGCCACGCTCGCGGGCCAGCTCGCGGATGGTCCTGCCGGTCCGGTAGGCCTCCTTGGCCAGCCGTGCCGCCTCGTCGTAGCCGATGACCGGCGCCAGGGCGGTGGCCAGCATCAGCCCTCGCTCGACCAGCTCCGGCCCCCGCTCGGTCGCCTGCAACCCCTCGACGCAGCGCACCGAGAAGTTGCGGGCGGCGTTGGCCAGCAGCTCGACCGACTCCAGGAGCGAGACCGCCGCCACCGGCATCATGACGTTGAGCTCGAGCAGGCTGCCCGTCTGGCTGAAGCCGATGGTGGCGTCGTTGCCGACCACCCGCGCCACCACCATGATCAGCGACTCGACGATCACCGGGTTGACCTTCCCCGGCATGATGCTCGAACCGGGCTGGGTCTCCGGCAAGGCCAGCTCCGCCAGCCCCGCCCGCGGTCCCATCCCCATCAGCCGCACGTCGGAGGCG
>DASRBU010000357.1:0-3325 GCA_035653475.1 Candidatus Dormiibacterota bacterium
GCTCGGCGCGGCGGTCGTTGCCGAGACCGGGGGCGATGTAGCACAGCCGACCGGCCTGCTCCTGGATGGCCCGCACCACCGCCGGGTGCTGGTGGCCGAGGTTGAGGTTGACGAGCTGGGAGGCGAAGTCGAGGTAGCGCCTGCCCCGGTAGTCGACGAACCAGCAGCCCTCGGCCCGCTCGATGGGCAACGGGTCGACCCGGCCCTGCACCGACCAGGAGTGGATGACGTAGCGGCGCTCGAGCTCGCGGATCCGCTCCGAGGTGGCCTCGGCCCGCTCCAGGTCGGCGACGCTTCGACCGCGGCTTCCGTCCATGCCTGCCTGGCCTCCAGCCTGGGGCCCGGCCGGCATCCCGTCAAGCGACGAACCGTCAGATCGGAAGGCCGATTTCGTACGGTTCGTCAGCGCCTCAGCCGGCGGTGCGGAGGCTCCGGCTCTCCTCCAGCGCCAGCAGGGCGGCGTGAAGGGAGAGGCGCGACTCCGGCGACTCGAGGTCGACGTCCAGGATGCGGGCGATGCGGTCCAGCCGGGCGTAGAAGGTGGGCCGGCTCATCCCCAGCCGGCGGGCGGCCTCGGTCTTGTTGCCGGCCTGGCGCAGGTAGGCCTCCAGCACCGGCAGCAGGGCCGGCCGGTGCCGACGGTCGTGGCGCAGCAGCGGTCCCAGCTCCCGCTCGCAGAAGGTCTGGACGCGGGGATCGTCGCGCAGGACGTGGAGCAGCCCCCGCAGGCGCACGTCGGGGAGCCGGTAGTAGAGCTTGGGGGGATCGGCCTCGGTGATGGCCGCGGCCACCTGCTCGGCCTCGCGCAGGGAGCGCCGGGCGTCGCGGAGCCAGGCCACGGGCGCGCCCAGCGCCACCACCACCCGACGGGGCTCGACCGCCGCCACCAGGTGGTGAACGGCGGCGGCGAACCGTTCCACCGCCTCGGACACCGGCTGCTCGGGCCGCAGGCTGAGCAGGACCGGGGCCGCTCCCTTGCTGGGCTGGCCGACGAGCACCGCCAGGCGGGCCTGACGGGCCGCCGCGGCCAGCCGCTCGCCCAGGTCGCGATCCCGAGCCTCGCGCTCGATCGCATCCTCGTCCTCGGCCGCCGGGACGGAGACCACGCAGCCGACCAGCGTCCGCCCGGCCAGGGGGACGCCCAGGGCCCGGCCCCGGGCCTCCAGCTCCCGTGGCGCGGGCGCGCCGTCCAGGATGTCGGCCAGCAGCGCACGGTGGCTCTGACGCTCCAGGGTCTGGCGGTCACGGTCCAGGAGGCGGCTCAGGGCGATGGCCACCGCCGCCCGATCCATGATCGTGTACCAGCGTGGCCGCACCGGCTCGTGGACCGGGGCGGCGAGCCGTCCCCAGCACTCCCCCCGGGCCCCGATCGTGGTCACCAGCCAGGCGCGATCACCGATCGTGGCCAGCTCGGTCCGCCCGTTGCCGGCCAGCTCGCGGGCGCACCCGGTCCAGGCCTCGACCAGGCGCTCCGCCTCGGGGTCTCGGGGCTCCCAGACCAGCACCTGGTGGTTCAGGTTCTCGAGCAGGAGCGGACAGCCCATCATGGCCGCGGCGTGGCGGACGATGGTGGCCGCGGAGGCCCCCTCCAGGGCCAGGTCGGTGAAGGTGTCGTGGATCTCCTGGCCCGCCCGCAGCTCCTCCAGCTGGGAGTCGATGATCAGGGCGTGGGCGGCCTCGGTCACCTTCACGAAGCGCACCTCCCGGTGGAGGACGATCACCGGCAGCCGGTGCCGCTCGGCCGCCCGCACCAGGGCCGGAGGGGCCTTCGAGAAGCGCCGGCCCAGCTCGATCACCAGCCCGCTGACCCCGACCCCGACCAGGGCGGCCACGTACTGCTCCAGGGGGCCGGCGTCCTCGGGCAGGGCGATGCCGGTGCTGAGCAGCAGCTCGCCCCCCACCAGGAGGTGGGCGATGTCGGGCACCTCGCTGACGTGGACCCAGCGCACCGGGTTGCTCAGTCCGGCCCGGCCCGCCACCACCTCGGGCTCGCCCGCGGCCAGCTCGGGCAGATCCAGGATCTCGGCCAGGCTGGGCAGGAGCCGCGCCCGCACCCGGCTCGGATCGTCGATCGGCCACCTCTTCCCTGACATCCCGTCAACCCCCTGACCTCGCGCGATGGTCGTCGACCCCTGCGGCGGCGCCCGGGCGGGGCCGTCGCCGCTCAGCGGGTGAGGTCGACCACCACCGCCTTCCGCTGGGTGAAGCTCTCCAGCATCCCCTCCAGCGAGAACTCGCGCCCGATCCCCGACTGCTTGTAGCCGCCGTAGGACATCCCCGGCAGCTGCCCCAGCCCGCGGTTGACCTGCACCCAGCCCGACTCGATCCGGTGGGCGGCGCGCAGCGCCCGGCCCAGGTCTCGGCACCAGACGTAGGCGGCGAGCCCGTAGTGGGAGTCGTTGGCCATCCGGATCGCCTCCTCCTCGTCCTCCCAGGGGATGACCACCAGGACCGGCCCGAAGATCTCCTCGCGCGCGATCCGCCAGCGGTGGTCGACGCCCGTGAATACGGTGGGGGCGACGAAGTAGCCCTCGGCCAGCGGCCCCTCCCGAGGCGGGAGGCCGCCCACCGCCACCCGGGCCGCGGGCTGGGCGAGGCCGTCCTCGATGTACGAGCAGACCCGGCGGAACTGCCGGTCGTTGATGATCGCGCCCATGTCGGTGGCCTCGTCGAGGGGGTCGCCCACCCTCAGCGCGGAGAGCCGGTCCACCAACCTGGCCAGGAAGGAGTCGTGGATGGAGCGGTGCAGGAAGAGCCGGGAGCCGGCGGTGCACGACTGCCCCTGGCGGGTGAAGCGCATGCCGGAGATCACGCCCTCGACCGTGGTCTCGTCGTCCGAGTCCGGGTAGACCAGGGCCGGGCTCTTGCCCCCCAGCTCCAGGGAGACGGGCACGATGCGCTCGGCGGCGGCGTGCATGATCAGCTTGCCGACCTCGGTGGAGCCGGTGAAGGAGAGCTTGCCCACCAGTGGATGCCGGGCCAGGGCCGCCCCCGCCTCCTCGCCCAGGCCGGTGACCACGTTCAGCACCCCCGGAGGCAGGTGTCGGGCGCAGACCTCGGCCAGCCGCAGCACGCAGAGGGGGGCGTCCTCGGCCGGCTTCAGCACCAGGGTGTTGCCGGCGGTGATGGCCATGGTCACCTTCAGGGCGGCGAGCTGGAGGGGCGAGTTCCAGGGCACGATGCCCCCCACCACCCCGATCGGCTCCCGGCGGTGGTAGACGAGGAGCTGCTCGGAGATGGGGACCACCTCCCCCTTCAGCTCCTGGGCCACGCCGCCGAAGTAGCGGAAGATGTCGATCGTGCTCCGCACCTCGGGACGGGCCTG
>DASRBU010000358.1:0-3628 GCA_035653475.1 Candidatus Dormiibacterota bacterium
CAGGCCTCGACCACCTCGGGCCCGAAGCGCTCGTAGAGCCCGGCGATGCGCTGCTCGCCCAGCGCCACCGAGGCCCGCTGGGAGCGCAGGTCGCCGAGCACGTTGCGGGGGGTGCGGGAGTTGGCGGCGATGATGGCCAGGGCGGCGGCGTTCTCCACCCCCGCCTCGACCAGCTTGATCGGGGGGATGCGCAGCCCCTCCTGGTGGTAGTCGAAGATCCCCTCCACCGCCTGGCTGCCGGGCCGAGAGCCGCCCACGTCGGTGTGGTGGACGAGGTTGACCGCGAACCCGACCAGGCGGTCGCGCCAGAAGCAGGGGCGGGTGAGGAGGAAGTCGGGGAAGTGGCCGGAGCCGAGCATGGGGTCGTTGAGGAGGACGACGTCGCCCGGGCGCATGGTCTCGGCCGGGAAGGCCTCGAGCACGTTGCGGATGGCGAAGTTCATGGCCCCCATGTGGCCGGGCGAGTAGGGGCCCTGGGCGGTCATGCGGCCCTGGGCGTCGAAGACCGCCACCGAGAAGTCCTGGCCCTCGCGGGCCTGGATCGAGTAGGCCGTCCGCTGCACCGAGGAGCCGATCTCGACCGCGATCGACTGCAGCGCCCCCCAGACCACGCCCAGGGTGATGGGGTCGACCCGGCCCTCGCTCACCTTCCCCTCCCCTCCAGGCGGCGGGCGATCAGGTTGCCCAGACGGTCGACGGTGGCCGAGAAGCCGGGCGGCAGCACGGTGGTCGACTCCCGCTCCTCCACGATGGCCGGGCCGCAGAGCTCGATGCCGGCGGTGAGCCGCTCCCGCCGGTAGACGGCGGTGTCGGTCCAGCCCTCGTGCTCGGGGAAGTAGGCCCGGCGATAGGTGGGCCGGGGGGCCGGGCCGGGCTCGAAGGCGGGCAGCTCGACCGGGGCCCGCCGGCCGAAGGCGGTCAGGCGCCAGGTGGTGGCCTCCACCGGCTCGTCCGGGCTGGCCATGCCGTAGCGGCGCGCGTACACCTCCTCGAAGGTGGCCCGCACCGTCTCCAGCGAGGCGAAGGGCACGGTCAGCTCGTAGCCCTGGCCGACGTAGCGCAGGTCGACCTCCCGCTCCAGGCGCACCGGCTCCCGCCCGGTCGAGTCCCGGATCACCGCCGCCGCCTCCTCGGCCATCTCGGCGAAGAGCGCCTCCACCGTCGCCGGCTCCAGGGCGTCGAGGCGGCCGAGGAAGGTGCGGGAGACGTCGAACTTGATCTCCGCCACCAGCAGCCCGATGGCGCTGGCCACCCCCGAGGCGGCGGGCAGGATGGCGGTGTCGATCCCCAGGGCCTGGACCAGGCGGCAGCCGTGGACCGGGCCCGAGCCCCCGGTGGCCACCAGGGCCAGGCGCCGGGGGTCGAAGCCGCGCTCGATCGAGACCACCCGGGTGGCCAGCTCCATGTTCAGGTTGACCATGGCGTGGATGCCCCAGGCCGCCTCCTCCGGGCTCAGGCCCAGCGGCCGCGCCACCTTCTCCGCGATCGCCCGTCGGGCGGCCTCCAGGTCGAGGCGCAGGCTCCCGCCGGCGAAGTTCTCGGGATTGAGGTAGCCGAGCACGAGGTTGGCGTCGGTGACGGTGGGCTCGGTGCCGCCCCGGCCGTAGCAGACCGGCCCCGGCTGGGAGCCGGCGCTGTCCGGCCCCACCTGGATGGTGCCCAGCTGGGGGCGGGCGATGGAGCCGCCGCCGGCCCCGATCTCGACCAGGTCCAGGGAGCGGACGTTCATGGGGATGCCCGAGCCCGGGGCCAGCCGGATGCGGTGCAGCTCGAAGGTGTCGACCATCTGGGGCTCACCGTCCACGATCAGGCTCAGCTTGGCGGTGGTGCCGCCCATGTCGAAGGCGATCAGGTCGGGGCATCCGACCAGCTGCCCGTAGCGGGCCGCCACCAGCGCCCCCGCCGCCGGGCCCGACTCGATCATGCGCACCGGGAGCCGGGCCATGGCCTCAGCGGTGGCGACGCCGCCGCCGGACTGCATGACGAAGAGGCGACCCCGGTAGCCGCGCCCGGCCAGGTGGCCGGCGATCCGCTCCAGGTAGTCGCGCACCGCCTGCATCAGGTAGGCGTTGACCACCGTGGTCGAGGTGCGCTCGTACTCGCGGAACTGGGGCGAGACCTCGCAGGAGAGGCTGACCTCGATCTCCGGGGCCAGCTCCTGGACCAGCCGCCCGAAGCGGCGCTCGTGGTCGGGGTTGACGTAGCTGTGGAGGAAGACCACCGCCACCGAGCGGACCTGGTGCCGTTGCAGCTCCGCGATCACCCGACGGGCGTCGGCCTCGTCCAGGGGGGTGCGCACGCTGCCGTCGGCCAGCACCCGCTCGGTCACCTCCCAGATCCGGTCGCGCGCGATCAGCGGCTCCGGCTTCTCGATCTGGAGGTCGTAGAGCTGGTAGCGCTTCTGGCGGCCGATGGCCAGCACGTCGCGGAAGCCGCGGGTGGTGACCAGGGCCACGCCGGTGGCCTTGCGCTCCACCACCAGGTTGGAGCCCAGGGTGGTGCCGTGCACGGCCCGGGCCAGGTCCGGCCAGGGCACGCCGGCCCGGGCCACCAGCTCGTCCAGGCCCTCCAGGCAGGCCCGGGCCGGGTCGGGGTAGGTGGTCAGCCGCTTCAGGGTGTGGAGGCGGCCGTCCGCGTCCTGGAGCACGAAGTCGGTGAAGGTGCCCCCCACGTCGAAGGCCACCTGGACCGGGCCGGCGCCCGGGCGCTCGCCGCCCTCCCTCGCGGTCATCCCCCCAGCCCCTCCAGGATCTCCCGGTTGTGCTCCCCCAGGGCCGGGGCGGGGCGGAAGACGTCCGGCGCCCCGGTCTTGATCGGGTTGCCCACCAGGGGGCGCCGACCGTCGCTGACCACCATCCCCCGGTGCCGGACGTGGGGGTCGGAGAGCACCCGGTCCACGGTGTTGACCGGGCCGCCGGGCACCCCGGCCGCCCACAGCTCCCGCACCCAGTGGTCGGTGGGGTGGCTCCGGAAGCGCTCCTCCAGGAGCGGCACCAGCGTCTCCCGGGCGGCCACCCGCTCGGCGTTGCTCGGGTAGCGCTCGATCAGCTCCTCCAGCCCCAGCACCCGGCAGAGGGGGGCCCAGAAGTTCTCCACGAACACCGCCACCACCACGTAGCCGTCGGCGGTGGCGAAGGCCTGGTAGGGGACCACCGACTGGTGGGCGGAGCCGATCGGCTGCGGCACCCGGCCGTCGGTCCAGAAGTACTGGGCGACGTAGGTGAGCAGCGAGACCTGCACGTCGAGCAGGGAGAGGTCGATGTGCTGGCCCTGGCCGGTGAGGTGGCGGCGGACCAGGGCGGCGCAGACGGCCAGGGCGGCGAAGGCCCCGCCCCCCAGGTCCCCGATCGGGATCCCGGCCCGGGTGGGGCGCCCGCCCGGCTCCCCGGTGATCGACATCCCCCCGCCCATGGCCTGGAGGATGAGGTCGAAGGCGGGCAGGTCGCGGTAGGGGCCGTCCTCGCCGAAGGCGGTGATGGAGCAGGTGACGATGTCGGGCTTGACCGCGGCCAGCTCGGCGTGGGTCAGGCGCAGCCGCTCCATCACCCCGGCCCGGAAGTTGTCGACCACGGCGTCGGCGGTGGCCACCAGGCGGAGGAAGGTGTCGCGCCCGGCGGGCGTGCGCAGG
>DASRBU010000359.1:0-6200 GCA_035653475.1 Candidatus Dormiibacterota bacterium
TCACCCAGAGCTGGGACTACACCGTCTCCAACATCCCCATGGCCTCGGTGCTGGAATCCGGCAAGCAGGACGAGATCACGCTCATCACCTGCGCCGGCGCCTTCCACAACGGCGGCTACGACCACCGGCTGGTGGTTCGCGCCGTCCGCATCTCCTGAGCGGCGCGCCGGCGCCCGCTGGGCCGAGGACGAGGGGCAGGGCCGAGCCGGCCCCGAGCGCGGGGTCGGTGGCCCTGCCCGACACCGACCGTGGCCGCACCGATCCTGGACCGGAGGCCGGCGGCCCGCTCCCGGCCTCCCGGGAACCGAGGTGGGCCGGTCGCCGGGCCGCCCCCCGGTCGTGCCCTCAGCGGCAGTCGTCGACCACGATCAGGGTGCGGCCGTCGTCGAAGACCGAGTGATAGCGGACCACCACCGCGTCTCCCGGCCGGAAGGGGCAGCTGCGGTGGGTGGTGGTGTCGGGGTTGGTGGTGCTGTAGGAGAGGGCGAGGGCGTCGGAGCCCGGGCCCTCCGCGATCGCGCCCCCGAAGCGCACGTAGCCGCGCAGGCACCCGTGCGTGCCGGGGGTGGCGTCCCCGACCTGCCTCGCCGTCCACCAGGAGCAGCCGGGGGCGACGTGGTCGTGGGGGGTGAGGGCCCAGAAGGCCACCCCGGCCGCTCCCACCACGGCCACGGCGACGGCCGCGGCCAGCGCCGGCCCGGGACGCGGCCGGCGGCGTGGTGGCTCGGCCGGCCCGTCCGGCGGCCGATCCGCCGGTACCGGCGGGCCGAAGACCCGCCTCAGGCGACGTTCGCGTTCGTCGTGCACGCGTGACCTCGTCCCCGCCTCGCTCGGGTGCCGACCGGAAGCGAGACGGGTCGAGGATACCGGAGGCATCCCGCGCCGTCATCGGGTGCCGCGCCGATTCCGGCCGGGCCGGGGGGATGCGGGTCGCGGAGGCCCCGAGCCGTACCCTCGCCGCCGATCGCCGGCCGGGGTGTGCGCATGGAGCCGCGTCGCCCCGCCGCGCCGGAGGCGATCCGGCCGGCGCCGCACCGCTCCGGAGCGTGCCCGAGCGTGGCCGGGCTCGGGTCGACTACAATCCCTGCGCTCGTGCGCTCCGGCCTGGTCCTGCTCACCGTCCTGTTCCTGGCGGCGTGCTCCGCCCCGGTCCCCCTGCCGGGGACCGTCTCCGGCCCGGAGCAGCGCTTCGAGACCGCCCGGCCCGCGGTCGTGATCGTGGGCACCTTCTACTCCGTGACCTGGTCAGCGCCCCTGCCCACCCTCACCGCGGAGGCGGCGCGCCGTCTCCGGCAGCAGGCCGCGGCCGAGATCGGGCCGAGATCCGGCGGCGGGACCCCGGTTGCGCTCGGCCAGGCTGAGCTGCGCTTGCTGGCCGACGACCCGGGGGCCTGGCTCAGCGTCGGGTCGGAGCGGCATCGCCAGACCGACGTGGTCGAGGTGCAGGGCAGCGGGTTCTTCGTCACCCAGGACGGGGCCCTGCTGACCAACGATCACGTGGTCGACCTGCCGCACGACCAGATCCAACGCCTCCTGGTCTCGGGCCTCGAGCAGGAGGGCGGCGATGCGGCCGCCGTGGCCGGCCTGCAGCAGGAGGTGTCGGAGGCGCTGGGGGTGCCGGTGGACGATGCCCGGGCCCGGCAGCTGCTCCGCTGGGCGGTGCGACGGGCGGGGTCCGACCTGCAGATCGAATCGGTGAGCGCCAGCTACCGGGTCGGGTTCGGCTCCCGGTCCATGCGCCAGCTGGAGTCGGACGGTGTCCCGGTGACGCTGCTGCGACACGGGGCCCCGGCGCCGGGGCGGGACGTGGCCCTGCTCCGGGCCCCGGGAGGGCCGTACCCGGCGCTGGCGCTCGCTCCCTCGGCACCGGGGGCGGGCGCCCATCTGGACGTGGTCGGTTACCCCTGTGGTTGCGGCCAGCAACCGGCGGCGGACCGCATCCTGACCCCGACCCTGTCGCAGGGCCGCTTGGTCGACCTCCTGCCCATGCCCGGCGGGTGGGATGCGCTGGGCACGGACGCCTCCATCCAGTCCGGTGACAGCGGCGGCCCCGTCCTGGACGATCGCGGCCGGGTGGTCGGCCTGGCCACCTTCACCGCCGCTGCCGGGGGGGCGCGGGCCTTCGCCGTGCCCGTGGAGGTGGCCCGCCAGCTACTGCGCGAGGCGGGCGTCCGCCCGGCGCAGGGGACGGTGGGGCGCGAGTACGCGCGGGCGGTGGCGGAGTTCGATCGGCGGCACTACCGGGCGGCGCTGCCCCTCTTCCAGCACCTGGTGGCGATCGAGGACCATCACGATCCCTACGCCGCCGCCTACCTGGAGCGATCGCAGCAGGCGATCGCGGCAGGGGCGGATCGAACCCCCCCGGCCTGGGCGGGAGCGGTTCCGGTCGTGCTGCTCGGGCTCCTGGCGGCGGCGATGGCGGTGATCGCTGTCCTGCTCCTGCGCCGGCGCCGGCGCCGGCGCTGGGTGGAGGGCGAGATCCTGACCGGTCGAGCGGTGACGGTGCCGGGGGGACACCCCACCGCTCCCGAGCGCCTGGCCTCCCCGGAGCGGCCCGCCTTGCCCGGGGAGACGATCGTGGAGGGCGAGGCGTGGTGGGAGTGACCCCCGATCGGGTCGGGCGCCCGCCCGGCCCCGGGCCGCGTCGCATCCGTGGAACGCCACCCGTACCGCCGACCCCGTCCACCGGGTGAGGTCCCGGGCGCCCGGGCGCGGGCTCGCCTGGCCCTGGCCCTCGCGCTGGTCCTCCTGGGCGCGGCGGAGGCCGGTTGGACGGTCGCCTCGGGTTCCGCCGGGCGCCCGACCCCGGCCGCCCACCGGCCCTCCCCGCCCGGCATCGCCGCCACCCGACCGATCGTCCTCTCCACCGCCTGGCTGGGCTCCCATCCCCAGCCGGACCTGCCCGTGCTGGCCCAGGCCGCGGTGCTGGTCGACGTCGACCGTGGCCAGGTCCTCTGGACCCGTGACCCCGACGGCCGCCGGGCCCCGGCCAGCCTGACCAAGCTGGTCACGGCCATGGTGGCCGCCGACCTGGCGCCGCTCGACGCCCGCGTCAGGGTGACGTCCGCGACCGACGCGGCCGCGGTGCGGAAGGTGGAGCCGGAGTCGACGGTCATGGGCCTCGACGCCGGAGAGGTCCTGACCGTGCGCGAGCTGATGTACGGCCTCTTCCTGCGCTCCGGCAACGACGCGGCCGAGACGCTCGGCAGCGGCATCGTGCCCCGCGACCGCTTCGTCCGGCTGATGAACCGGAAGGCGGCGGCGCTGGGGATGCACCACAGCCACTTCACCACCCCGGTGGGCCTGGACGATCCCGACATGTACACCACCGCCGCCGACCTGGCGGTGGCCGCGGTCGCGATCGTGACCCGCTACCCGCAGCTGCTGGCGATCGCCGGCACGCCCTCGATCCACCTCCCGGCCTCGCCCACCCACAAGGCCTACGACCTGGTCAACTACGACCAGCTGGTCCGCCCCGGCACCCCCTACGCCTACCCGGGCGCGACCGGGATGAAGACCGCCTTCACCGACGAGGCGGGGCCCTGCATGGTGGCCAGCGCCCAGCGCGGCCAGCGTCGCCTGGTGGCGGTGGTCATGCACTCCTCCAACTTCTTCGCCGACGCGGTCGCGCTCCTGAACTACGGGTTCGGGCTGCCGGCGGGCGCCTGAGGAGGGTCAACGGGCCCGCGCCCCGGCCCCGGGCCGCGGTCGGCGGGCACCGGCCGCCGGCGACCTCGACGCCCGCCGGGCGAGCCTCGGGTCCTGGGGAGGGACGGCCGGCACCTGGGCCCGGATCCGTGTGCCTCGACCGGGGGTGGAGGAGATCTCGAGGTGGCCGCCCAGCAGGCCCGCCCGCTCCTGCATGCCGATCAGGCCCAGGCTCCCGGGCTCGCCGGACGGGGTCACCGACACCGCCTCGGGCAGCCCCCGGCCGTCGTCCTCGACCGTGAGCGTCACCGCCTCGGTCCCGAAGGCCAGCCTGACCTCCACCCGGGAGGCGCGCGCGTGGCGCTCGGCGTTGCGAAGGCCCTCCTGGGCGATGCGGAAGAGGCCCACCTCGGTCGTCGGGTCGAGCCGCCGGGGCTCGCCTTCCACCTCGAGCGAGGTGTGCAGGGTGGTGCGGGCGCCGAGGTCGTTGACCAGCCGCTGCAGGCCCGCCACCAGCCCCAGGTCCTCGAGCGAGGCCGGACGCAAGCCTTGGGCCAGCCGGCGCACCTCCACGGCGACGCTCTCGGCGACGTCGCGCGCCTCCTCCAGGTCCTGGCCGATGACCTCCGGAGGCGGCGGGTCCGCCGCCAGCCGGTCGAGCAACCGGTAGAGGTGGATGATCGACTGGAGCGGCTCGTCGTGCAGCTCCTGGGCGATCCGGGCCCGTTCCTCCTCCTGGGCCTTGACCACGTAGGCGGCGTAGGCGTCCTTGATCCCCAGCCGTCGCCGCTCCTCGCTGACGTCGAGGAAGACCACCTGGAGGACGGTGGAGCGTGGCTCGGCCCCCGCCTCCACCTGGGAGCTGACCACCGGACGCAGGAACCGACGCGACCCCTCGGCGTCGGTCAGCTCGAAGACCGGGCGGTCGCCGGCCGAGATCGCGGCCGCCGCCTCCGTCCCCACCAGCTCGGCCAGGGAGGTGCCCGTCAGGTCGGTCCGGAGCCGGCCGAAGAGGACCGCGGCCGCGGGGTTGGCGCCGCGCACCATCCCCGACCTCACCAGCAGGGTGGGGGCGGGGCTGTTCTCGAACAGGCTGCGCAACCGTGCCTCCGAGGCCCGCAGCTCGCCCCGCGCGGCCTCGGCCTCGGTCCGGGCCAGGACCTCGCGCTCCACCCGCTGGCCGACGAAGCCGGCCACGCAGGCCAGGAGCGCCACCACGGTCACCGTGCCCCACGCCTCACCCCGGTCCCCCGCCACCGCGATCGAGGGGAGGCTCAGCAGGGCCACCCAGGCGGCGGTGGCGAGCGAGCCGGCCAGCCCGAAGTTGAGGGCGGCGTAGACCACCGGCACCACGAACAGGGCCATGGGCTCGAAGGGAGGGAGGTCGAGGGGCCGGGCGCTGGCCAGCTCGGCCATCCAGTTCAGGGCCGCGATCAGGATGACCAGCACCTGGATCAGCCAGAAGCGGCGGTCGCGGATGGGCGGCCGGAGCGAGCGGGCCAGGAGCTGGCGGGCCTCGTGCCGGAGCCGGCCTGCGGTCACGGCTCGTCTTCCTCGGGGATGAGGTGGTGGGCGAGGGCGTGGACGACCGCCTCGGTGCGGGAGCCGACGCCGAGCTTGTCGAAGATGTGCCGCAGGTGGTTCTCCACCGTGCGCTCGCTGATGCCCAGCCGGCGGGCGATGCTCTTGTTGGGCAGGCCCCGGCCCACCAGCCGCATGACCTCGTCCTCGCGCGGGCTCAGCCGGGGGCCGCGCGGGCGCAGTCCCACCACCCGGGCCGCGAGCGAGGCCTGGGGCACGGTCTCGCCCTCGTGCACGCGCCGGACCGCGGCCAGCAGCTCGGCCGAGGGCACCGTCTTCACCAGGTAGCCGGCGGCGCCGGCCTCCAGGGCGGCGGAGACGTACTCCTCGTCGTCGAAGGCGCTCAGGATGAGGACGCGCACCGGAAGCTCCGCCCGCTGGGCCCGGCGGGCGACCTCGATCCCGGACAGGCCGGGGAGCCGGAGGTCGACCAGGGCCACGTGGGGACGCAGCCGCTCCATCAGTTCCAGCGCGCGATCACCTCGGTCGGCCTCCGCCACCACGGCGAGGTCGGGGTCCCTGGCCAGGATCTCCCTGGTCCCCTCGCGAACCAGGGTATGGTCCTCGGCGATCAGGACCGTGATCGTGCCCATCTGGATCTTCCCCCGTCAGTGTAGGACGGCCCGGGCGGCGGACGGGGGGCGGGAGCCCGGACGCCGCCCGCCCGGTCGGCGGAGCGCCGGCCGGGGACGGCTCATTCGCCGTCCGGGGTCAGGCGATCCAGCAGCAGGCGGTGGAGGCGGCGATGGCGCTCGACCGGCGGCGAGTAGGCGGGAGAGAGGACCTCGCGGAAGAGGTTCAGGTAGTGGGCCGTCCGTCGAGGGACGGTCCCGTCCGAGCCCTGGAGGGCGATGGTCCTGCCCCGGCGCAGGACCCTGGCCAGGACGGCCACGTGGTCGAGGAACAGCTCCAGCCCGTCCGCGAAGCGAAGGCACGTCCACTTGCTGTCCTGGGTCACGTGCCAGGTGGTC
>DASRBU010000360.1:0-2153 GCA_035653475.1 Candidatus Dormiibacterota bacterium
CGGCGGGGGGGAGAAGGCCTGCCGGGACTCGACGAAGAGCGAGCCCAGGACCACGGTCTCCCGGTCCAGCTCCGGCCCGGTCTGGTTGGCCCCCACCGAGGTCACGTGGACCCCCCGCCCGAGCCATTCGTAGCGCAGCACGGGGGCGGCGGCGTCGGTGCAGCAGCAGACCACGTCGGCCCCGCGCACCGCGTCCTCGAAGCTGCACATGGCGCGGGCCCGGCGATCGGTGCTGGCCAGGGCCTCGGCGTGCTCCCGGGTCCGGGAGGCGACCCGTACCTCGTGGAAGTCGCGCACCCGGCTCAGCGCCCGCAGGTGCGCCCGGCCCTGCACACCGGCCCCCAGGATGGCCAGCACTCGGGCGTCGTCCCGGGCCAGCAGGCGGGCGGACAGGGCCGAGGACCCCGCCGTGCGCACGGCGGTGATGTAGGTGCCGTCCATCAGGGCCAGCGGGCGCCCCGTCTCCTCGTCGAAGAGCACGACCAGGGCCTGGTGCGAGGGTAGCCCCCGGGCGTGGTTGCCGGGGAAGACGCTGACCAGCTTGGACTCGAGCCCCAGGCCGGGCACGTGGCCGGGCATGACCGCCAGCAGGCCGTGGCCGGAGGAGGCCGCCACCCGTGGCGGCACCGAGGCCCGACCCGCGCTCACCTCCCGGAACGCGACCGCCAGCTCGTCGAGGAGCGCGTCGAGGTCCAGGAGACGCTCGACCTCGGCCCGGCTCAGGATCAGCAGCCCGCCCGTGTCCGGGCTCTCGGAGACGGCCACGCGGCGATGATAATGCGGCGGCACATGGAGCACCGACCTCTGGGATGGGAACGGATCGCCGACTGCGGCGCGATGCGCGTGGTGGGCCTGCGCCTGGCGGCGGGCCAGCGGGTGCCCGAGCACCGCAACGCGGTGCCGCTGGCGGTCATCGTGACCGAGGGCACGCTCCACTACAGCGAGGGGGACGTCACCGGCTCCGCCCGGGCCGGCGAGCTGGTGCTGATCAACCCGGGCGAACGACACACCTACTGGGCCGAGGAGGAGACCACCGCCTACATGGTGTTCGCCGGGCTGCCGGGGGCGCGGCCCCGGCCCTGGTCGCTGCGCCGTCGCTGATCGGGCCTCGCCCGCAGCCCCGCGGCCCCGGAGGGGGATGGAGGAGCAGGAGGGTCACCCGGCTCCCGCCGAGGACGACGGCCGGCGCCCGGACCCTCCACGTCCCCGGGCGGCGGGGAGGACCCGGAAGACCCACGCCGGCTCCGGACGGTACCGACGCAGCGCCCCAAGCCAGGGTGCGTCCAGGGCCGAGCCCACCCCCCTCGCCGAGGGCGAGCCAGGCCCGGGTGGCGGAGCGCGTGCTCGAGCAGCTGCTCGATCTCCACCTGAGGTGGGGGGCAGATCGCGGTGCCGCGGGCGAGGGGCCGGCGCACCACCGCATGCTCCTCGAGGCCGTCGACGGCACCCTCGGAGGCCGCACCACGGCCAGGTGGGTCAGCACCACCGCCTCCGGTCCCTGCCGCCAGGAGGTGGAGTGGATCAGGCGGGCCCGAAGTCGCCGCCCGGCGAGGCGGCGGAGCACCCTCCCTCGGGTGGAGCCACCGGCGGCCACGCGCCACGACTCGCAGCCACGAGGTCGCAACCAGGAGAGGCCCGAGGGGCAGCAGAGGACGGAGAGGATCTCCAGCCAGGTGCGGCCGGCCACCGGGTCGGGCCGCTATTGAGATCGAGATGCAGGAGCGCTGCCGCCATCCGCCCCGCATTCTCGCACGGAATTCGACTCCGCCCGGGAATCGAGTTGGGACCGAGTCCTGATATGCTAGCCGAGGCCACACGACCCGGCAGGCTTCGGTCAAGGGAGGTTCTGGATGGCGACCTGGGTGGAGACCCTGAGCCGCACCTTCGACCCCGGCGAGAGGAGACGCCTGGGCGGTTTCTACGGTGCGATCCTTCTCCTCCACGTCGTCGGCTTCGGCTTCCTGCTCACCTACGGCTGGGGGCATCCCGCCTTCCTCGCCCTGGGCGTCCTGGCCTACTCCTTCGGCCTCCGACACGCCTTCGACGCCGACCACATCTCGGCCATCGACAACACCACCCGCAAGCTGCTGCAGCAGGGCAAGAAGCCGGTCGGGGTCGGCTTCTTCTTCTCGCTCGGGCACTCCACGGTCGTC
>DASRBU010000361.1:0-3102 GCA_035653475.1 Candidatus Dormiibacterota bacterium
GGACGCCGACCTGGAGGCGGTGGCCCGGGCGGCGGAGGCGGCACGGACCGTGACCAAGCTGGACCGGCCGGGATGAGCCGGGCCCGAGCCGAGCTGGCGGTCGAGCACGAGCACGGCCTCCACCTGCGCCCGGCCGCCGACTTCGTCCGCCTGGCCGCCCGCTACCGGGCCGAGGTCCGGGTCGGCAACCTGACCCGGGGCGGCGACCGGCGGGCCAACGCCAAGAGCCTGCTCGAGCTGACCGCGCTCGGTGTGGACCGGGGCCATCGCATCCTGCTGGAGGCCGAGGGCGAGGACGCCGAGGAGGCGGTGGCGGCGCTGCGACGGCTGGTGGAGTCCGGCTTCGAGGCCGGCCGGTGACCCAGGGGCCGGCCGGGGGGATCGGGTTCCATCCCGCGGCCCAGGTGCAGGTCGCACCGGGTCGGAGCGGTTCCGGGCCGTTGCCCAACCCGTCGTCGGGATCGTGCCGATGCCACGCTGCCGAGGATGGGCACCGTCCGGTCACGGTCGCCGACCTCCTACCGGACGGAGTGACCGCCTGGGCGACGGCGAGGCGGCCTCGGGCCCCGGATGGCCATGGCGCGCTTGCCGCTCGGCCCGGGGCCACGTCCTGGGCGTCGATCGCGGCCTCCGTCGGCGTCGCGCCCGGGAGAGGCCGGACGCCGGCCAGCGCGGGCCCGCTCGGATCGGGTCCCTCACGCATCGAGCGCTCCGTTCTCCGTGGTCCCGATCCGGGGATGCGCCCTCGGCGTGGGGAGCGGCGCCGTGGATCGTCCCCGTCGGCGTCCAGGGCGCTACGCGGTCTCCAGCCCCAGGGCGCGAGCCACCTCGGCCTGACGATCGTCTCGCGTGACCACGATCAATGGCTCCCCGGCCGCGAGCTCGGCCGCGGTCGTCCTCGCCACCGCCAGGTGGATCGCGTCGAGCGTCCGAACGGGGTGCCGCCTGACCAGCTCTCGCGCGAGCTGCAGCACGGGTACGGGATCGAGCCGCAACAGCGCCACCGGCCCGTCGTCGGAGCAGTCGGTGTCGAATCGGTCCAACACCACCTCGGGCCGACCGAGCCGCCCCTGGCGGGCGGCGGCCATCACCGCGCTGGCCAGCTCCACCCGGGCCAGCTCGCTCGTCACCACGGGGTCATCGGCTTCCAGCAAGCGGTACCGAAGCAATTCGTGGTCCGGTTCGTCGACCAGATAGGCCCGGACCAGGGCGCTGGTGTCGGCGTAGATGACGCTCAACGCCGAGCCCGCTCTGCCTCCAGCGCTTCGCTCACCGCCGTCCCGGCCCCGCGCGTGGCCTCCTCCACCGCCTCCCAGGAGGGGGCGCGGTCCGGCCGTGGGGGCACGATCAGCCACCCTGCCGCCCTCGCCCGCCGTCGAAGCCGCTCCCGCCGGCTGCCGGGGGCGACCTCCGCGGCCAGGATCTCGACCACCAGCGCGTTGACCGACCGACCCTCGGCGGCCGCTCGCTCTCTCAGCCGCGCGTGGAGATCGTCGTCGAGCCGGGTGATGAGCTGCCGCATCCGCCCATGATAGCATTTGCCGGTTTTGTGATAGCATCCGCCCCGCCCATCCCGGCAGCTCCTCGCAGCCCGGAGGCAGGTGCCGGCTCCGCACCGCTTCCCACCGCTCTGGCGGCGACCCGCCTCGGTCGGGATCGCCTCACCGCCATCCGTGCGGCCGCCGCCTGCGATCTCCGGGTACTCGCCCGGCTTGCTGCCGGCGCGGTGGCGGCGAGGCGGTGGGAGGGACGCGCGGATGCAGCCGACAGGATCGAGAGATCCTCCAGGGGCGTCGGCCCGGCGCCCGCGCCGATGCGCCTGAGCCCCGGGCCGCACCTGCCTCTCCCTCCACCAGGTCACCGCGGATGGCGTCCATCCGGCGGAGATCATGCTGCGCCTCCGGCGACCGGGCCTCCAGTACCGACTCGAACGTGGCCGGTAGCGCAGCGCCCGGTGTGACCCCGGCGATCGCCGTCTCGGCTCCATGGTGCCGGTACCTGCCAAGTAGCGAGTCCCTCAGCTCTCGCTGAGCGCGTAGGCGATGAACGACGCCGGGACGGCCCACACCGGGCTGTCCTGCGTCACGTCCAGTACGTCTCGCGTGGCGAGGATGCCACGTCCCAGGGCCGAGTTACGGATGCCGAGTGCCTGGCGCCGCCAGGAATCGGACACGTACTTCCCGTCGATGGGCGTCATCCGGGAGAGCGTGTCTGGGCAGCACTCGCGAAATCGATCTCTCCTGACGGGCCCCGGTAGTGGGCCACGTCCTGTCATCGATGAAGGGCTTCGGGATGTCAAGCGTTGCGTGGCTGCACTGCCCTGGACCATCCGCGTCCCTCGTCGTCCCGGAAAGGGCGCGGATGCAACCTGTCAACCGGCACCCATGCGTGGTGATGCCGGCGGTGGCCGGGGAGCGAAGGGTGAGCTGGGGCTGGTCGTTGCCGCGACACCATCACCGCAGGCCGAGTAAGGGTGGCCCGTCAAGTGGGGTAAGGACGACGACCACGTCATCCACCAACCTCAGCTCGCTGCGGTGAGCTCCGGCACCGCCTCCTGCTCCTCGATGACAACGGCCTGGGCCGCCTTCAGCGATTCGGCGCTGAGGAGCAGCGGGAGGCCACGGTCCGCTCGTCGTGCTGCTCGGCAAGCACGGCGCCGACCCGGCGCACGATGGCCGCGCGGTCAGGGAAGCTGCCCACCACGTCGGTCCGCCGGTGGACCTCCTGGTTGAGCCGCTCCTGCGGGTGGTTGCTCCCGATCTGCCGCCAGTGCTCGCGCGGGAAGGTGGCGAAGGCGAGCACGTCGGGGCCGGCCTCGGCGAGCCGGGCGGCCGCCTCAGGGAAGCGCTCCGCGAGTTGCTCGACCATCCCTGCGTGCTGAGCCCAGACGGCGGCGTGGTCGGGCTGGGCGAAGATCGAGCGGACCCGAGTCGCCACCCGCGTCCCCGCTGACTTGGGGAGGCGGGTGAGCAGGTTGCGGACGAAGTGAACCCGACCACGCTGCCACCCGGCTCCCGGCGGCACGGCTGCGATCGCCTGCCGAAGGCCGAGGTGGTGGCCGGAGATCACGAGGCGGACAAGGTCGAGAGCATCTCGCGGAGC
>DASRBU010000362.1:0-2760 GCA_035653475.1 Candidatus Dormiibacterota bacterium
GCCGATGTGGTCAGCCCGACCGCTCTCCGGTCTCGATCGACGATCGCCGCCATGGCTACTCCCTCTCCAGGACGAAGCGGTGGACGGCCGAGACCGCCAGCACACCCACGACCAGCAGCACGCCGATGGCGGCGGCGTAGCCAGGATGGTTCTGCTCGATGCCGTAGCGGTAGATGAGCAGCACGGGCGAGATCGACTGGTTGTCCGGTCCCCCTCCACCGGTCAGCAGGTAGGGCTCGGTGAAGAAGTTGGCGCCGACGACGACGGCGAGGATCACGACCAGCACCGTGGCCGGCCGGACGCCGGGGACGGTCACGGCGAGGAAGCTGCGCCACCATCCCGCCCCGTCCACCCTGGCCGCCTCGTACAACTCCCGGGGGATGTTCTGCAGCGCCGCCAGGTAGAGCAGCACGTAGAAGCCCAACTGCTTCCAGGTCACGTAGAGCGCGATCATCACGATCGCCCATCTGGGGTTGACGAGGAAGGGAGGGTTGGGAGCCAGCGGGCCGAGCAATCTCGCCACCAGGCCGTAGCCGCTGAAGAGCCAGTACCAGACACCCACCACGGCCACGCTCGCGGTCACGTAGGGAACGAAGTAGGCGCCTCGGAAGAAGGCGCGGAGCGGCACCACGCCGTTGAGGGCGGCCGCCAGCGCCAGGGACAGCACCACCGTGATCGGGACGTTGATGGCGAGGAAGATGGCGACGTTGCGGATGGCCACGTGGACGAGCGGGTCGGCGAGGGCGGCGGCGTAGTTGCCCAGCCCCACGAACGGCCGCTCCACCTCGGCGCCCGGCGCGGCGAAGAACCAGTCGTAGAACGACATGTAGACGGAGAAGGCGAAGGGATAGGCGTAGACGGCGGCCAGGAAGACGACGTACGGCAGCACGAACAGGTAACCGATCGGGTGCTCGCCGACCCGGACCCGAAGCTGCCGACGGCGCCCTCGACCCGGGGCGGAGGTCACGGCCGCCATCTCGCCCGACCCCCTCACCTTCAGCCGGCCAGCTGCTTGATCTTCGCGGCCGCCTCCCTGAACGCCTGGTCGATGGACTGGCTGCCGTTGATCACCGAGGCCGCGTAGGCGTTCCGGAACTCCTGCCAGATTTCGATCGAGTTGGGCACGTTCGGCACCTCGACCGTCCGCGCCGCCTGCTGGGCGAAGAGCGTGTAGGCCGGATGGGTCTGGAAATAGCTGGGGTACGTGCCCGGCAGATCCGTCCTCATCGGCATCTGGCCGGTCATCTCCAGCAGCTTGCCGTCGTTGCTCTTGCTCATCGTGAACTTCAGGAAGTCCCAGGCGGTGGCGCGATGCCTGCAGCTGGAGTACATCGCCACCGACTTCTCGTCCGAGAAGGTGTGGATCTGATCGGCCGGCATACCGTTCTGGGTGGGCACCGGCACCACGCCCCAGTGGACGTTGGTGTAGGCGGCGATCGCCCAGGGTCCGACGATCGCCATGGCCGCCTGACCGGTGCCGAAGGCGTCACCCTGGGCGGCCTCCCTGGGCGCCAGCCCCCTGGCGTACAGCTGCCGCCAGAACTGGGCCACGGCCAGCCCGGTCGGGCCGTCGAACTGCGGCTGGCCGGACTCGATCAGCTGCTTGCCGCCGCTCTGGGCGATGAACAACGGGTAGAAGTCGAACCAGGACTGGAAGAACTCCGAGGTCGGTGCCGGCCAGATCGCCGCCCGGACCCCTCCCTTCGCCACCACCTGCTGAGCCGTGCCGAGGAACTGCTCGTAGGTCTGGAGTTGCGGGTGCTCGGGGTCCAGACCGGCCTTCTGGAAGACGTCTTTGTTGTAGAAGATCATCACTGGGTTCGTCTTCCAGGGCATCTGGAAGTAATCGCCATTGGGAGAGCGGTACTGCCTGGCCCGATCACCCGTGCGCGACTCGATGAACGAGTTCCCGTCCGGGAACTTGCTGAGGTCGACCAGGCCACCCTGCTTCTGGAACTGGGGCACGGCGGCGGGCGCCGTGTTGTAGATGAGGCAGGGGGTGGTGCCGGCGGTGATGGCTGCCCCGATCACCTCCTCCGAGCTCTTCCCGGCCGGGATCTCCTCCCCGGTCACCTTCTCGCCCGGGTGCTGCTGGTTCCAGGCCGCCACCATCGCCTTGCCCCAGGCGACCTCCTGCTGGTTGTTCGAGTACCAGATCTCGATCGGCCCGTGGCCGCCGGCGGAGGGGCTCGGGCCTCCCGTCCCTCCACAGGCGGTGAGGAGCAGCGCCCCGGCGGCGACGCCGCCCAGCATGCGACCGATGGACATCGTCATCATCTCCTTCCCTCTGATCCCCCTCCTGCTCCTGGGTCGTGCTCACGAGGCTCCCGGGATGCCCCGGGCATCTGGTACTTTAGCGCTTAAGTGACCGAGGCACAACCACCCGCCACCAGCCCCCGGACGCCCCGTCGGCAGCGGGTGACGATCGCCGACGTCGCCCGGGCCGCCGGAGTGTCCACGGGCGCCGTCTCCTACGCGTTGAACGGCCGCCCCGGCGTCACCGAGGAGACCCGCCGGCGGATCCTGGCCGTGGCCAGGCAGCTGGGCTGGTGGCCCAGCGCCTCAGCCAAGGCGCTGGTCCACGCCCGTACCCGCACGGTGGGGCTGGTCATGGCCCGGCCGCCCGAGCTGCTCGCCTCCGACCCCTTCTTCCCGCGCTTCCTCGCCGCGGTGGAGGCGACGCTCTCCGAGCGGGACCACGCGCTGCTGCTGCAGGTGGTCGGCGACGACGAGAGCCGCGAGCTGGAGTGCTACGAGCGG
>DASRBU010000363.1:0-2983 GCA_035653475.1 Candidatus Dormiibacterota bacterium
AGGGTGCAGGTCCGAGCCCAGGGCGACCAGCTCCGGGTGTCCTCGAGGGAGAAGGACGCCCTCCAGGCGGTGATCCGGGCGCTGCGCGAGGACGACTCCATCCCGGTGCCGCTCCAGTTCGTCAACTACCGCTGAGGGGCCAGGCGTGAACGCCTCGTCCCCGGGTCGAGCGCCAGGGGCGTCGGCGTGCTGATCGTTCCCGCCCTCGATCTCCGCGGCGGCCGGGTGGTCCGCTTGCTGCGCGGGGACTTCGGCCGGGAGACCACCTACCCGGACGACCCCCTGGCCCTGGCCCTCCGCTACGCGGAGGCGGGCGCACGCCGTCTGCACGTGGTGGACCTCGACGCCGCACGCGGACAGGGCGACAACCGAGGGTTGATCGAGCGCCTGGTGACGGCGGCGGGGATCGAGGTCCAGGTGGCGGGCGGAGTACGCTCGGGGCACGACGTCGCCCGCTGGCTCGAGAGCGGGGCGGCAGCGGTGGTCATGGGCACCACGGCGGTGCGCCGGCCCGAGCTCCTGGCCGAGGCCGCGGGGCGGTACCCGGGCCGGGTGCTCGCGGCCCTGGACGTCCGGGCCGGGCGGCCGGCCGTGGCCGGCTGGTCGGACCTGGAGTCGGCCGGCGCGGCGGAGGCGCTCCACCGCTGGGAGCCCGCGCCCCTGGCCGGCGTGATCCTGACCAGCGTCGATCGCGACGGGACCCTGGCCGGGCCCGACCTGTCCCTCCTCCGGGAGACGCTGGCGGCCACCCGGCACCCGGTCACCTACTCGGGCGGCGTGCGCTCGCCCGAGGACCTGCGCGCGCTCGCCGCCGCCGGAGCGGCCGCGGTCGTCCTCGGCCGGTCCCTGCTGGAGGGCCGGATCTCCCTGGAGACGGTGCTGGCGCCGTGAATCGGCGAGGCCGCCGGGCGCAGCGGGAACGGCGGCGTCGCGGCCCGGCGCTTCCCCCTTCTCCGGCCTCCCGGCCGGGCGTACCCTAGTGACCGTGCTGGAACTGGCGGTCGGCCTGGTGGCCGGGCTGTTGTTCGTGATCGGCATCGCCATCATGGCCGGCCCCGAGCTGACCAGGGCGCTGGGGCTGGAGCGCCTGTCCGCCTCCCGGCGCCGTTCCCCTGCGCCGGCGGGCGAGCTGCACCCGACCACCGCCAGCTGCCTGGCCACGAGCGCGCGGTTGATGGTCATGCTCCGGGAGCGGGGGCTGGAGCGCCACGTGACCGCCCTCCGGCTGGCGCGCCGGCGACTGCAGGTGGAGGAGGCACGGGGCATCCAGGACATGCGCCAGCTGCTCAGGCACCTGCGCACGATCCGCTTCGAGGACGAATCGGACCAGCGCCTCTTCCGGGGCCTGGTTGACAAGTTGCGGCGCGAGCTGGACGACCGCGCCCAGCAGCTGGAGATCCTGCCCGGACCGAAGCCGATCGACTGAGTCACCCGTGGCCGCCGGGGATGGTGACGGCCCGCCTCGGCTCGGGGGCGGTCAGTCGGTCACCTGGCGGGGGACCATGCCCACGACCCGTCCGCGCTCCACCATGATCTCGGCCAGGCGGTAGGAGGCCTCGTCGATCATCTCCTCGCCCAGCATCACGGCCCCGGCTCCCTCCCGGTCGGTCGCCCGCCGGTAGGCCTCGACGATGGCGCTGGCGCGATCGAACTCCTCCTGGGAAGGGGTGAAGACGCGGTTGACGACCTCGACCTGGCCGGGATGGATCACCCACTTCCCGTCGTAGCCGAGGAGCGCTGCGCGCCTGGCCGATTCGCGGAGGCCGTCCAGATCCCGGACCTGGGCGTAGGGGCCGTCGATGGCCTGGAGGCCCTGCGCCCGGGCCGCGACCAGCATGCGCACCCGCGCGTAGTGCCACAGGTCTCCGGGATAGTCGGGCTGGAAGGCGCCGATGGTCAGACCGGGCATGCGCAGGCTGGCCCCCAGGTCGCCGGGCCCGAAGATCAAGGTCTGGTTGCGGTCGCTGGCGGCGGCGATGCGCGACGCGTGCTCCAGGCCCCGGGCGCTCTCGATCTGGAGTTCGAGGCCGATGGGCGGCAGCCCCAGCCGCCGTTCCAGCTGACGGAGCAGGTGGTGGAGGAAGTGGACGTGGTCGGCGTCCTCGACCTTGGGCAGGACGATCACGTCGATCCGGTCCCCGGCCCCTTCCACCACCTGCCGCACGTCCTCCAGACACCACGCGGTATCGACCGCGTTGACGCGGACGCCGCGGACCTTCCCCGTGTAGGCATGGGTGCGCAGCGCCCGCACGACCAGCTCGCGGGCGGCGGCCTTGGCGCTGGGGGCCACGGAGTCCTCGAGGTCGAGCATCACCATGTCCGCGGCCACCGCGTCCGCCCGCTCGTGGAAGCGGGGCTGGCTGCCGGGCACGGACAGGCAGGACCTGCGGGCCCGGGGGGGCCGGGGCGGGGTCATGCCCACTGCCGCCGTCCGGGCCGTCCTGCCACCCGTCCCCCGGTCACTGGCCGCTCCCCACCGGCCGCTCGGGCCCCTCTGGCCGCCCGGCGTCGGCCCAGACCCGGCCCCGGCGGAGGTCACGCACCGGCGGCGACGGCCGTTGTGGACGTGCCCTCTGGGCCTCGACGTATTCCTTCAACGAGCTCATGGTGCGCCGGATCCCCTCCTCGTACTGCCGCACGAGCCGGCCTCCGGCCAGGCGCATGAGACCGCCCAGCCGGTAGTCCATCTCGTACACGACGCGCGTGGAGCCATCGCGTTCCTCGTACGTGTAAGACCAGGTGCCCTGGAACGGCCCTTCGACGAACCTGCCCGCGCAGCGGCGTGGCCGGTCCCACGTCGACGGCCGTAGGACCAGGCTCGTCTGCACGCCCCCCGGCAGGTCCAGCTCGTAGCGGAGCCGCGAGCCCCTCCCGAGACGCCCATCGATCGATTCCGCCCGCCGGACGAAGACCGCCCAGCGGGGTGCGTTGCGCAGGTCCTGATGCACCGTGTCCCACACCATGTCGGCAGGGGCAGCGATCG
>DASRBU010000364.1:0-3961 GCA_035653475.1 Candidatus Dormiibacterota bacterium
GCGAGCCCGACCGCGGCCAGCGAGCGGCGGGCCGAGAAGGCGGCGCCGGCCACTGCGGCACAGTAGATGAAGGTGCCCGCCCAGGCGTTGTCGACCACGGTCAGGAGTACGGAGAGGGCGAGGAGGGCCGCCAGCGCGACCAGGCCCGCGAGCCCGTCGTCGGGGTAGAGCCGGGCCCAGAAGACCAGGTAGACGGTCACGAAGAGGGCGCCGCCGAGCAGGGTCCCCACCACCTCGACCAGGTGATGGTGGCCGCTCAGCTCCGCGGCGACCGGGTAGACCAGATAGACCAGGTAGCCGACGGCGAAGGTCAGCGCCCAGGTCCGTCCGAAGCCCATCCACCGGCGCACGGCGCCGATCACGCCTGACACCGATAAGGAGCGTATCCGGGCCAGAGCAGGGAGGGAAGTGGCGGTCCTCACGACCACGGCGTGATGGATGTCACCCCCAACTCCGGAGGCGGGTGACTGGCGACCGGAGGGGGTGGGCCCTAGCGTTCTCTCCGTCATGGAACCCGTCGTCGAGCTGGTTCGGGCTCACAAACGCTACGGTTCGGTGGAGGCGCTGCGAGGGGTCGACCTCGCCATCCACCGGGGCGAGGTGGTGGCGATGCTGGGGCCCAACGGCGCCGGCAAGACCACCTCCATCAATCTGATGCTCGGGCTGCGGCGCCCCACCTCGGGCCAGGCCCGGCTCTTCGGGCGCGACCCCGGCGACCGCCAGGCCCGCAGCCGCTGCGGGGTCATGCTCCAGGAGTCGGGGTTGCCGATGGGGCTCCGGGTACGGGAGCTGGTCGACCTCTTCCGCGCCTACTATCCCGACCCGATGCCGGCCGGCCGCGCCCTCGCCCTCGCCGGCCTGGAGGAGCAGGCCCGGGTCCAGGCCAACAAGCTCTCCGGGGGGCAGCTCCGGCGCCTCTACTACGCGCTGGCCATCTGCGGCGACCCGGAGCTGCTCTTCCTGGACGAGCCCACGGTGGGGTTGGACGTGGAGTCCCGCCGGGCCTTCCTCGGCACCATCGCGGACTTCGCCGCCGAGGGCAGGACCATCGTGCTCACCACCCACTACCTGGAGGAGGCGGACGAGCTGGCCGAGCGGGTGGTCGTGATCGACCGCGGCCGGGTCATCGCCGATGCCTCGCCGGGCGAGATCAAGTCACAGGTGGCGGGCAAGCGGGTCAGCTTCGACTGCCCGCAGCCGTTGGACGAGGCCGCCCTCCAGGGGCTGCCCCTGCGGCACCTCGAGCTGCGGGCCGGCAAGGTGCGCATGCTCACCAACCAGCCCGAGGAGGTCCTGCGGGAGATGTTCCGGCGTGGGATCGAGATCCGAAACCTGGAGGTGACCGGTGCCGACCTGGAGGAGGCCTTCCTGGCCCTGACCGGCCGGCACACGCCGGCCAACGGGGTCCAGACCGCCCGGCGGCCGGAGGCGGAGGAGGTGGTGGGATGAACGCGACCCTCACGAGCCAGCGCCGACGGGCCGAGGTGGCGCCCCTGGGACGCATGGTTGCCGCGCAGGTGCGGGGAACGTTGCTCTTCTACTGGAGGAACCCGGCCTTCTTCGTCTTCTCGCTGGTCCTGCCGGTCTTCTTCTACTCGTTCTTCGGCCTGGCCTTCGGCCAGCAGCGGGTGGCGAGGAACGTCACCGTGAGCTACCTGATCATGGCCCAGATGGGTGCCTATGCGGTGAGCAGCATCCTGGTCTTCAACATCGGCATCGGCCAGGCCAACCGCCGGGCCACCGGCCAGGACCGGCTCCTGCGCGCCACCCCGCTGCCCGCCTGGGTGGCCCTCTTCGCCGACGTGGTGGGTGGGCTGGCGCTCTCCCTCCTCTCCCTGCTCGCCCTGTTCGTGGTGGCGGTGGCGGCCGGAGGGGTGAGGCTCGGCCTCCCAGAATGGGGCAGCCTGCTCCTCCGCCTGCTGCTGGGGTCGTTGCCCCTGCTGGGCCTGGGGCTGGCCATCGGCTACGGGGCGAGCCAGAACGCGGCCCCGGCCCTCGCCAACCTGATCTACCTGCCCATGTCCTTCGCCTCGGGGATGTTCATCCCCATCCAGACCCTGCCCGACTTCGTCCGGGCCATCGCCCACTACCTGCCCGCCTACCACTACACCCAGCTCGTCCTGGGGCAGTTCGGCGTCTCCCAGGAGGCGCTCTGGCGCTCGGCCCTGTGGCTCGCGGGCTGGGGGATCGTGCTCTTCGCGGTCGCGATCCGGCTGTACCGCCTGGACCAGATCAGGAAGTTCGCCTGACGGCCGCCGGGGGAGGTCCGGGCCTCCCCCGACGCCGCGGCCGCGGCCGTCTGACTACCAGGGATCCTCCCCGAACGCCTCCCGGTAGCGGGCCGCGAACTCCTCCCGGGTGTAGCGATGCTCGACCGTGCCCGCCTCCTCGATCACGTAGGCCGCGGCCACGGCCGCGATCCTCCCTGCCCGCTCCGGGCCCAGGTCGCGGAGCAGGCCGAAGACCAGCCCGCCCCGGTAGGCGTCGCCGGCTCCGACCGGGTCGACCTCCCGTCGGGCCGGCGCCGCCGGGATCCGGAACTCCCCGTCCCGGGTGGCGATCCGGGACCCCTCCCGGCCGTGGGTGGTGACCACAATCTCGGCCAGCTCCAGCAGCCGCTCGGGGCCACGGCCGGTGCGCTGGCGCACCAGCTCCATCTCGTAGTCGTTGCCGATCACGATCCAGGCCCCCCGGCAGCCCTCCTCCAGGTCGTCGGCGGTCATGTGCGGGAGCTGGTGCGAGGGGTCGAAGACCCAGCGCACGCCCGCCTCCCGGCACTCGCGAACCAGCCGGAACATGGCCTCGGGGGCGTTGGGTCCCACGATCACCGCCTCGGGATCGGGAACCGTGTCGGCCAGCCCCAGCTGGGCGGCGTGGGCCATGGCCCCGCCGTAGTACATCCAGATGGCGTTGTCGTCCAGGTCGTGGACGGTGTAGCCGCTGGCCGTGTGCTCCCCGGGCAGGACCCGGAGGCCGCGGCAGTCCACGCCCAGGCCCCCCAGCCACTCCCGGAAGTCGGACCCGTCCTCGCCGACCGTGGCCAGGACGGCCGCCGGGTGGCCGAGCAGGGCGAGGGTATAGGCGTAGTTGGTCGCCACCCCTCCCCGACGGCGGCGCATGGAGTCGACCAGGAAGCTCAGGTTGAGGACGTGGGCCTTATCGGGAACGATGTGGTCGCGAAACCGTCCCTGGTAGGTGAAGATGTAGTCGAAGGCGATCGAGCCGGAGGCAACTACCGTCATCCCACCGTGAGGCTACCCCATCTCGGCGGGGGCCGGCCCGCCTCCTCCGCCACCGGGCAGCCGGGACGGGGTCGGGAGGGCGGCGCGTCGGACGAGGAGCGGAGGGCCACGGGGAGCCCGCCGGCACCGATCGGGGCGGCGCCGGGACAGGTGGGGAGGGAGAGCGAGATGGCTCCGTGGCAACCCCGCAGCCGTGGTCGACGGGCTCGCCGCGGACGCCGGCGGACGGAGTGGTCCGGCGGCGGTGCCCTGCCCGATCGGGGGCCGGTCGGGTTGCGGCCGCCCTTCCCAGCACCCCGGCCACGGCCCCCCCTTCGCCTCGGCGCCGATCGGGAACCGGCCGGCTCGGCTGCCGCCGACCGGCGGCCGCGGCTCAGGCCGGCTTGCGGCCGTAGGCGATGGCGACGGGCAGTAAGCTCCGGTGCTGCTCGAACTCATCCATGGTGACGTGGAGCAACCCCCTCGCGTCCTCGGCAAGGCTGGGATTTTGTCTCTGCAGCACCTCACACAGCCGGGTGCCACCGGTTCGGAAGTCGGTGGCCATGAAAGAACCCACCTGGTCGCCCCATTCACCGATGGGAAGCTCGACCTCCCGTCGGGTCACCTCCTCCAGCCCCGCCCCACGCAGGTAACCGTCCAGGGAGCGGAAGACGGCGTCGGTCGCATCCAGGCAGAGCGGGTCGGCCAGCTGCCGATGGACGAGGTCGAAGAAGGCCTGG
>DASRBU010000365.1:0-6594 GCA_035653475.1 Candidatus Dormiibacterota bacterium
CCGCCCATGATGGCGTTTTGCTCCTCTGGCCCCAGCTCGGGCAGGAGGTCGTTGGGCAGCTTGACCATGGCCGCGTAGCCGGGGTCCTGGGCGATCCAGGGGTAGTCGGAGGCCCAGAACAGGCGCTGAGCCCCGTAGGCCTCGTAGAGCGCTTCGGCCACCGGGGCCAGGTCCTGATACGGGTAGGGCAGTCGGCTGAAGGCGTACGCCCCCGAGAGCATGACGTGCACGTTGGGGAAGCGGGCCAGCTCGAGCACGGCGGGGAGGGTCGAGGGGGGCAGCGGGGTCCGGATGCGGGGTCGGCCCTCGGCGTCGGCGTCGATGCGTTCCGGACAGAAGCCCATGTGGTTGAGCGCCACCCGCAGCTCGGGCAGCGTCTCCAGCACCCTTCGGAGCGGCTCCAGCTGGTCGGGCGGCGCGTACCACCACACCACCAGACCGCGCTCGGCCATCGTCCGCAGCGCCGGGAACACCGGCAGGCGGCGGACGTCGTCCGAGGCGCCGGTGCCCAGGCCGTGCAGGCGGAGGCCGCGGATGCCGGTTCGCTCGATCCTGGCCTCGAGAGCGGCGGGGTCCGGGCGGGTGGGGTCGAAGACGCCGATGCCCTGGAAGCGCCCGGGATGTCGCTGCAGGCACTCGACCAGGTAGTCGTCCTCCGGCCCCAGGGGGACCAGCACCGCCCGCTCGACGCCGGCCGCGTCCATGGCCCGCAGGAACTCCTCGACCGGCGCCTCCCGCTCCGCCGGCGCCAGCCGGTCGACGGGACGTGGATACCGCTCGGAGCAAGGGCGGAACACGTGGGCGTGCCCGTCGATCACCGGCACCGCCATCAGTCCCTCCGGACGAAGACCGCGACCGCGGCCAGGATCACGAAGGCCAGCACCACGTCGTGGAAGTAGCTGGAGATGTGGAGGAGGGTGAAGACGTTCTGGATGAGGGTGAGCAGGATGACCCCGCCGACCGCCCCTGGCAGCGAGCCGCGTCCCCCGCTCAGGGAGATGCCGCCCAGGACGCAGGCGGTGATGGCGTCCAGCTCCAGCCCGCTGCCCGCGGAGGGCGTCCCCACCGTGGCCTTCACCGTCAGCACGAAGCCGGCGAGCGCGGCCAGGGTCCCGCTCAGGACGAAGACGGCGACCACGACGGCGCCGGCCCTGATCCCCACCATCCGGGCCACCTCGGCGTCACCGCCCACCGCGTACAGGTGGCGGCCGACCACGGTCCGGCGCAGAACCCAGGACACGACCGCGGTCAGCACGTTCGTCTCCCCTGTCAGCGTCAACACACCTGCCGGTCGGGCTCGGGAATGGGGATCCAGCCCGGGAGGCGGCCAGGCCCGCGGTGGCCAGGTGGACGCGGCGGCGTCGGAGTCGAGGATCGACAGCCACGCCCGGGCGGCTAACGCCACCGGCCGCCCCTCCCCGGCCGGGGTCCAAGCCCGCTCCATCAGCGGCAATGTCGCCGGAGCGTGACCTCGACCGCCGGAGGCCCGCCTGCTGAGTGCCGTACGATTGGCGGAGATCGCTTTCTGGGGGAGTCCCCTCTCACCGTGGCGTGATGCGGTGTCCTCGGTTGCGGAAGTCGATCCAGTTTCAATCAGAAACCAGAGAGGGGGATCGGAGATTGTCGTTTGCGTACGTTTGCTGAGGCGGGTATCGGCGCCCGCACCCTGGCCGCTCTGGAGCGGCAGTCGATCGTGGCCCCGGTCCCGGTCCAGGCAGCCGCGATCCCCGCGCTGATGGTGGGCCGGGACGTGATCCTGCAGGCCCCGACCGGATCGGGCAAGACCCTGGCCTTCCTGGTGCCGATGGTGGAGCGGGTGGAGCTACGCGGACCCGGCCCGCACGCGCTGGTGGTTACCCCCACCCGGGAGCTGGCCCAGCAGGCCGAGTCGGTGCTGGCCCGGCTCGGCTGGCCGGCCCGGGCGGTCCTGCTCTACGGCGGGATCGGATACGCCAGCCAGACCGCGGCCCTGAAGGCCGGGGCCGACGTCGTCATCGGCACCCCGGGCCGGATCCTGGACATGGTCGGCCGCCGGCTGCTCTCGCTGGGCCGCCTGCAGTACGTGGTCCTGGACGAGGCCGACGAAATGCTCGACGCGGGCTTCGCGCCCGATGTGGAGCGGATCCTCGGCCAGACCTGGTACCCGCAGACGGTGCTCGCCTCGGCCACCATCCCCGCCTGGGTGGCCCGGATCGCCGACCGGTTCCTCCAGGACCCGCTCCGGATCACGGTCGAGGGAACCCCCGAGCAGGACCTGCTCGAGCACGGCCTGATTCGGGTGGACAGGGCGGCCAAGGGTGCCGTCCTGACTCGTCTCCTCCGCCGGCTCGACGGCTCCGCGATCGTGTTCGGACGCACCAAGCAGGGGGTGCGTGGCCTGAACCGAGAGCTCCGCCGGCGGGGCATCGACTGTGCCGAGCTCCAGGGCGACCTCCCTCAGCCGGTCAGGGACCGCACGCTGCAGTCGTTCCGCCAGCGTCGGCTGCCGGTGCTGGTGGCCACCAACGTGGCCGCAAGGGGCCTGGACATCACCCACGTCGACCTGGTGGTCAACGCCGAGCTGCCGGACTCTCCGGACTGGCTCGTCCACCGGGTGGGCCGCACCGCCAGGATGGGCCGCCGGGGATGGGCGCTGACGATGGTCAGCCCCGAGGATGGGGCTCGGTGGCGCCGGCTGCGTTGGCAGGGCGCTCCCGACCTGCCCGAGGTGGACCTGGAGCATCTGCTCAAAGGGGGCGGCTGGCGCTATCTGGAGCGGCAAGCAGAGCCACCAGAGCCGGCGCCGCCCCGTCGGCGACGTCGGCGGCCGTCCCGCCGACCGCGCCCCGTAGCTGCCTGACCGGCCTGAGCGGTGGGCGACCGAATTCCGTAAGTGGTCGTGAGGAGCTGTGCAAAGGGAAGTAGCCGGCTGAGGAGACCCGAGGGGAGGCGGGCGAGCCTGGGCGCGTAAAGGAGCTGGATAGCAGAGAGCACGGCGCGTCCGTTGGAGACGACATGACCGTCCGCCAACGGGGGCGCGCCATTGCCGAGGATCCCGCCTGGGCCCCCTGTTCGCCATGCCTGGCACGCGGGGCCGCCCAAGCACCACCCCCCGCCTCTCCGACGCCGAGATCAGCCAGGCCCGACAACTGGCCGGCTCCCGGACCAGCGCGTACCCGCACGTCCTCCGCGCCCGCCTCGTCCTGCTCCTGCACGAGCAGCCCCACATTCGCAGCCCACAGGCCGCGCGCCGGCTCGGCCAGAGCTCATCTGGGTCTCCGAGTGGCGTCGGCGCTGGGCCGAGGTGATCCTGGACCTCTCCCAGGGCTTCTGGAAGGGGCGGCCGCTGCACCCCCGTGACCGGGGGATCCCGGCCGACGGGAAGACCTCGGTCCATGCCCGCCGGGCGGTCGCGCCCGGACCGGGGAGGCCGGGGCTGGTCGAGCGCGAGGACGAGCGTGGCGGTGCCATCCAGTACCTGACCGCATGAGACGTGCGGCACGGCCTCCCCTTCGGGCGCATCGAGCTGAAGACCGGGATCGCGGCCTTGGTGCGGCTGGTCGATCAGGCCATGAGCCCGGAGCCGTACCGCTGCCCAGGGTCCTCTGGACCCAGTGGCCCCTCGCATCGGGGCGACGCAGCCGTCCGCCGGCGGCAGGAGCGCTACCCGACCGTCGTCCTCGTCCCCACCCCGACCCATGCCCGCTGGCTCAACCAGGTGGAGATCTCCGACTCGGTGCTCGAGCGGAAGGTCTTGACGCCGTCGGTGGCCGAGGATCTGCTGGAGCTCGCGCTGCGCATCCTCTCCTTCGAGGCCAGCTCCCGCGAGGAGCTCCGGCCCTTCCGCTGGCGGTTCACTCGCGAGGACCTCGAACGCCGGGTCGAGGAGCTGGCGGCTATCGCAGCCGAGCCGCCTTCCTCGAGGAGGCCGCGGCATGACCCCTCACGGAACTCGGGCACGGACCACTAAGGTCGCCCGTGCCTCCGTGGGCACCCGGGCTCGTCGTCTCCATTCTTCCCGAATCGCTGCACGTTTACCCTGGCCATCCCTGCGGTAACGGATGAGTTGGATCGCCCCGCGGAATGCCAGGACCGGAGGTGATGCCAATCCATGGAGGGAAAGCCCTACAGCCGGCGGCTGAACGACCTCGAGGAGCGGTTCCGAGCGCTGGAGCCCGCCATTCCGGCGGGACCCGAGAAGGAGGCCCTCTCGGTCGTTCACGGGATGTTGCAAGAGCTCTGGCGCAATTTGCGGTCGGGGACGGCGGAGTCGACGGCACGCCTCACGTTGCAGGATGTCGCCGATCTCTACAAGACCGCGCCGAGCATGGACGGCGAGGCGCTGAGCCGCGGGTTGGCGGTGGGGACGCCCGCACCTGACTTCACGTTGCCCGACGCCAACGGCCAGCCGTTCACGCTGTCCGACCGTCGCGGTCGTTCGGTTGTGGTCGTCTTCTATCCGCTCGACTGGAGTCCCACCTGCAGCGATCAGCTGAGCCTCTACCAAGCGGAGTTGGACCAGTTCACGAAGCGGGATGCGCTGCTGGTGGGCATCTCCGTCGACAGCATCTACTCCCACGGCGCCTGGGCGGCGGTGCGGGGCCTGACCTTTCCGTTGCTGTCCGACTTCAACCCGCACGGCGAGGTGGCGCGACGCTACCAGGTCTGGCGTGAGAAAGACGGCTTCTCGGAGCGTGCCCTGTTCCTCGTGGACGGTGAGGGAATCATCCGTTACGTCCACGTCTCGCCCAAGCTGGACCACGTTCCCGACATCTACGAACTCTTCGAGGCGCTGGATAGGGTCCGCTCGCCCGAGCTGGCCGCGGCGGGAGGGAGCTGAGGTGTTCCCATACGGCCGTTACGCCCCCTACGGGGTCGCTCGGGCTCCCGCGGTAGCGCCGGTGACCGTCTACGGCACTTCCTGGTGCGCCGCGTCGCAGATGGTCCGCCGCCACCTGGAGCGGCTGGGCGTCCCCTACCGCTACGTGGACCTCGAGCGCGATCCTTCGGCTGCGGCTCGGTTGCGCTGGCTGACCGGTGGGTACGCGAGCCACCCCACCGTCGACGTGGCCGGGGAGGTGCTGGTCGAGCCGACCCTGGAGGAGCTGGACTGGGCGCTAAGCCGGGTGGGGCTGTACTGATGGCCGCCGAAGCGACGGCAACAACGGTGGTGCGGTGCCCCGGCTGCGGCCGGGGCAACCGCCTTCGCGGCGGTGTCGCGGGCGTCCCTCATTGCGGCAGCTGCGGCCGGCCGCTGCCGTGGCTGGTGGAGGCGAGCGAGGCCGACTTCTCCGAGATCGTCGAACGGAGTCCGCTGCCCGCGCTGATCGACTTCTGGGCGCCGTGGTGCGGACCGTGCCGGATGGTGGCGCCGGCGGTGGAGCAGATCTCCCGGGACCTGGCCGGCAGGCTCAAGGTGGTCAAGGTGAACACGGACCGCGAGCCGAGCCTCGCACAGCGCTTCGGGGTCAGAGGCATCCCTACCCTGGTGCTGATACGTGGCGGTGCCGAGCAAGACCGCGTAACCGGCGCCATGTCAGCAGCTGCGCTGCGAAGCTGGGTGGAGAGGCAACTGGCCTGACCGCCCAGCCTGGTGTTGGCAACCCAGAGGCGCCGGCTACCGTCTGGGTGGCAGCTGTTGCACGGCCCAGCGATTGCCGTCCGGATCGCTGAAGAACACGAACGAGCCCCAGGGGTACTCCTGAACCTCGCTCACTTCCACGCCCCGCTCCGTCAGGTCGCGATGGGCAGCATGGATGTCGTGCACAACCAGCTGGAGCCCTTTCACCGATCCCGGCGCTCCCTCTACCACTCCCCTCCCGAACGCGATCGAGCAGGAGGATCCGGGAGGCGTCAGCTGCACGAACCTGATGTCCTCGCCGACGGCCTGGTCGTGGTCGGCGCGGAACCCGACCTTCTCGGTATAGAAGGTCTTGGCCCGATCCACGTCGGAGACTGGAATTGCCACCAGCTCGAGCTTCCAGTCCATGTGTCACCTCCGATCGAGAATCGGTCCTGCGCTCCCGTCGATCCTATCATCTGGCGCCGGCCACCCGTCGGTCCGCATCGTCGAGCGTTGGCCGAGGCGTAGAGCACGTCGATGCCCAGGGTCTGGGCCTCGTGCTTGAGAGCCGCGTCGTACTCGACCGCCCAGGAGTTGGTCGGTCCCTGGGAGGCGAAGGCGATGTGGTAGGGCCCGGGCTTCTTGAACTTGCTGGTGTCGACCATGCAGATCCGCTGTGCGGGAGGGGCCATCTGCGGCACGCCCAGCTCGGTCTGGTCACGATGCCAGGTCTGGACCAGCTGTGCCTGGAGGGCGGACGCGCTCTTGCAGCCCTGGTGGCCGACCTGCTTGGTGAGCGATGGGGCTGAGGCCGAAATATCAACGCTGTCCGGGTGCGTGTGCGCCTCACAGGTTAGGGTTAGGACAACAGCCGTGCTGCCCGCCGTCACCAGAGCAGGCGGGCGATGGTGCCGCCCATGATGGCGTTTTGCTCCTCTGGCCCCAGCTCGGGCAGGAGGTCGTTGGGCAGCTTGACCATGGCCGCGTAGCCGGGGTCCTGGGCGATCCAGGGGTAGTCGGAGGCCCAGAACAGGCGCTGAGCCCCGTAGGCC
>DASRBU010000366.1:0-14955 GCA_035653475.1 Candidatus Dormiibacterota bacterium
CATCGGGGCCGGCCTTCCCGGCGGCTGCGTGGTGGAGTCGAGCTTCCAGGAGGAGGCGACCCTGGACCTCTTCAGCGAGCACACCTGGGCTCCGGCCACGGTGTTCATCCTGAAGGCGGCCTGCGAGGTGCTGATCGAGGCGGGGGTCTCGCCCGAGGCCGCCATCCTCGAGGTGTACGGATCGGGCGAGATCGGTGAGATCGGACGCGCCATGGCCGCTTTGGGCCTCGCCGGCCAGATGCGGCTCCATTCCCACACCAGTCAGTTCGGGCACCTCCTCTGGGGCCCTCGCTACGACACGCCCCAGCTCCGCTCGCTGATGGCCGAGGCCCTGGCCCGAATCCAGGACGGCAGCTTCGCCCGCCGCTGGCAGTCCGAGCAGGCCAGCGGTCGGGCGGAGTTCGAGGAGCGCTGGAGGCGCTTGCTCGACCATCCCCTGTTCGAGCACGAGGAGCGGCTCTACCGACGGCTGGGGCGGGTGCCGAGCCGGGCCGCGGCCGGCGGCCCGGGCACGGGGGCCTGACCCCCGAGCCGTCGCCTGGGGTTGGGGGGCCACGAGGGCGGCGGGCGCCCTGGCCGACCACGGGCCGACCGGCCTGGCGCCGGCCTCGAGCCCGACGACGCAGGCCGGCCCGGTTAGGGATGCGGGTGGGCTGGGTATGTTGTTGATGCACAACCTCTTCCCCGAAGCCTCGATCCTGCGATGGCGGTTGAGCTGGGGGTTGCAGTCGGTCGGGCGGGGCGGCCGCCGGGTTCCTCACCCGGTGGGGCGATCCGCGAGGGCGGCGGCCGGGTGGCGCGGGGGCGGCGCCTCCCATGGATCGCCGGCCGGTGCGGTCGTGCGCGGCCGGGCCCCGGTTCCACTGGACGCACCTCCGGGGGAGGGGGGAGACGCGATCCAACCACCAGCCACAACAGGCCATGGAGGAGGTGATACTCGGTGCCAAAGGCGGTTTCCTTCGATGTCGAGGCTCGGCAGGGGCTCAAGCGCGGCATCGACACCGTCGCTCGGTCGGTGCGGATCACCCTGGGGCCCAAGGGTCGGAACGCGGTGCTGGAGAAGAAGTTCGGAGCGCCGACGGTCACCAACGACGGGGTCACCATCGTCCGGGAGATCGAGCTCCAGGATCACTGGGAGAACACCGGCGCGCAGATGCTGCGTGAGGTGGCCACCAAGACCAACGACGTCGCCGGTGACGGGACCACCACCGCGACCATCCTGGCCCAGACCATGATCAACGAGGGGTTCAAGAACGTCGAGGCCGGTGCCAACCCCATCCAGCTCAAGGAGGGCATCGAGAAGGCCGTCGCGGCCGTGGTGGACGAGATCAAGCGAGTCGCCCTCCCCGTCAAGGGGCACGAGAACGTGGCCCAGGTGGCGGCGATCTCCTCGCAGTCCGAGGAGATCGGACGGCTCATCGCCGACGCCATGGACAAGGTCGGCAAGGACGGGGTGATCACGGTCGAGGACTCCAACAGCCTGCAGACCGACCTGGAGCTGGTCGAGGGCATGCAGTTCGACCGCGGGTACATCAGCCCCTACTTCGTCACCAACCCGGACCGGATGGAGGCCGAGCTCGAGGAGCCGTACGTGCTGGTGACGGACAAGAAGATCTCGGCCGTCCAGGACCTCCTGCCGATCCTGGAGAAGATCGTCCAGACCGGCAAGCCGCTGCTGGTGGTGGCCGAGGACGTGGAGGGTGAGGCCCTGGCCACCCTGGTGGTGAACAAGCTGCGCGGCACCTTCACCGCGGTCGCGGTCAAGGCCCCCGGCTTCGGCGACCGGCGCAAGGAGATGCTCCGCGACATGGCCATCCTGACCGGAGGTCAGGTCATCTCCGAGGAGCTGGGGATGAAGCTCGACCAGGCCCAGCTGGGTCAGCTCGGTCGGGCCCGGCGGGTCAAGGTCGACAAGGACAACACCACCATCGTGGAGGGCGCCGGCAAGCCGGAGGAGATCCAGGCGCGCATCAAGTCGATCAAGGCCCAGATCGAGGAGACGACCTCCGACTACGATCGCGAGAAGCTGCAGGAGCGCCTGGCCAAGCTGGCCGGCGGGGTGGCCGTGATCCGGGTCGGGGCGCCCACCGAGGTCGAGCAGAAGGAGAAGAAGCACCGCATCGAGGACGCGGTGCAGGCCACCCGGGCCGCCGTCGAGGAGGGCATCGTGGCCGGCGGCGGTGCGGTGCTGATCCACGCCCAGAAGGTCCTCGATGACGGGCTGGGCCTCAGCGGGGATCGCCTGACCGGCGTCCGGATCGTCCGCAAGGCGCTGGAGGAGCCGGCCCGCCAGATCGCGTCCAACGCCGGCAAGGAGGGCTCGGTCGTGGTCGAGGAGATCCGCAAGAAGGATCAGCCGGCCTGGGGCTACGACGCGCTCGAGGACCGGTACGGCGACATGTTCGAGTTCGGGATCGTGGACCCGGCCAAGGTGACGCGCTCCGCGCTGCAGAACGCCGCTTCGATCGCCGGCATGGTGCTGACCACGCAGGCGGTCGTGGTGGAGCTGCCCGAGGAGAAGAAGGAAACCCCGACGCCCACCCCCGAGTGAGGACCCCGGGGAGGGGGCGCCCCCCTCCCCGGCCCGCCTCGGCGACCGCCCGCCGAGCCCGTACCCGGGCGACGCCCTCCCCGCGTGCCTGGGGAAGTCGCGGCGCCGCCATCGGCGGGGCGGATGGCCGTCGACCGGCGGCCGGTCCGGCTCCGGACGGGCCCTCCCGGCTCACCCTCGACCGGCGGCGCTCACGGCGGTGCTGGTGCGGGTCGTGGTGCATCCCCCAGCCTGGGCGGCCGACGTTCCACCCCGACGCGTGGAGGTGCCGGGGGAGACGGACCCGGCCGAGCGGCGCGTGGGCTGCGGCTGGCGGGGCGAGCCCAAGGCCGCCGGTCGCAGTCGTTCAGAGCAGCGATCGGGTGCGGAAGGCCCCTCGCTGGAGGGGAGGTAGCCTGCATCGGTGGTCCAGGCGCCCGAGAGCCCGACCGCCTGCGATCTCCCTCCCTGCAGGTGGCGCCGGTCACCGGTTTACGATCCCGGGTCGAGCACCAGCACCTGGCCGGGTCGTGCACGCGGTGTCAGACCGGTGGGGCCGCCTGTCTGCGGTGCGGACCCGACCTGCCGTCAGCCGATCAGCTTCGAAGGGCATCCGACTGCTCCTGGATCCGTCTCTCGATCGCGGCCGGGTCGATCCACAGCGTGATCCGGGCGATCTGTCGGTCGCGAAGCTCGAGGAGACACAGATTTCGGTAGGTGACCCGGCGATCACCGCCCGCCAGGCCGACGGCCGTGGCGTGGACCAGGGCGTCGATGACCGCGATGCCCTCTCCATGCCACCGCCGCAGCGGCCGGAACTCGGCGATCGGCATCTCCTGGAGGTGCCGCTCGTAGAAGTTGCGCAGGTGGTCCCGTCCGCGAGCGATCTTGCTCTCCGGGGTCGCGATCACCTCGTGGACCACGTCGTCGGTGCACACCGCCGCGGCGGCGGCGGGGTCCCCTGCCACCAGCGCCCGGAGGTAACGGTCGATCGCCTCGTCCGATCCTCGGGCACCGTCGCCGGAGACGACCTCTGTCGGCACGCCGATCTGCTCCAGCAGGCCAGCGTCGTCTTGCATCAGCCAGTGCTCGGCGATACGGCCGCCGCGCATCCGGAAGAGATGGGTCTGAACGATCGAAACGGCGCGCCCGGTGGGCGGGATGCTGCCCAGCGCCCCGGTCTGCCGGCCGGTCATGACGCAGTGGAAGGCGGCGTGGTCCTCGTCGCAGACCAGGAGCCTCTCATCGAATCGGAGGTCCGAGAAAACCGCGTTGATCCAACGGATCGCAGCGGCAAAGCCGGCCGGGCCCGGGACACGGCACTGGGGAGGCTGCTGAGCGCCCGCGTGGTTCACGTACTCGTCGGTGACCACCTCCGCCGCACGGTCGTCGGCGCCCGACGAGATGATCTCGAACGTTCGCCGTACGGTGGCGCGGTTCACCTCGCGCAGCGCCGTCCTTGCCCCCAGCGGTTGATCTCCGGTGCTCATCCGCCCATGATGCCGTCGACCACCCGGGCCGGAGAATCCCCCATCTGTGGGATCCGGGTGCAAGTAGTGTCTGCACGATCTTGCCGCCGGGAGCCTGATCGTGCAGACCGGCCGATCACTGCACCGGGCAACGGGTAGGGGTCGCGTTCCTCGAGACGCGAGAAGAGGGGGCCGGACCGATGGCCTTCGCCTCGCTCCTGGAGCCACTCCAGCTGCGGGATGCTCACGCTGCGTCGTCTATCCCCAGCAGCCTTGCCGTCAGCTGGCCACGGCTGCGCACGCCGAGCTTCTCGAAGATCGCCTTCAGGTGATCGCGGACGGTGTGGCGCGAGATGCGCAGCGCGGTCCCGATCTCGGCCGTGGAGGAACCGCGCAACACCAACGACGCCAGCTCGCGCTCTCGCCGGGACAGCCCGGCGACACACATCCGCAGGTCGGCCGCCTCCTGCGGTGGCAGGCGCTGGATCGTGATCGCGAAGACCCCGGCAGACGCCGCGCCCTCGAGGCGTGAGACCTCGACCAGCGCCCAGCGACCATCGGTCGTCCACGTGCGGGCACGGGCGGCCAGACCGGCCCGCAATCGTGCCACGAGGGCGTAGATCAGCGCGGGCAGCGGTTGCGAGGGCGGTACGAGCCTACCCGGGAGATGCGACAACCAGCGGGCACCCTGACCGTCCCTGGTCAGCGGCCGCAGGCCGGCGTCGAGGACGACCACACCGCCCGCTCTCCCCCGGTCCATGGTCAGCGGGGAGACGCTGCTGAACGTTCCCCGGGAGTGCTCGGCCAGGAGGGGCACCAGCCTGGCGATCGATTCGCGGTCCTGCTGGTCGAACCAGCCGCTCGAGCGCTCGCGATAGAGCGCCAGGCTCCCCCAGCAGTGACCACCGGTCACCAGCGCCGCGCGCAGCTCGTCGGCGATTCCGCAGGGACGCATCAGCTCGCACCACCGCCGGCTCCTGGCGGGGTCGCCGCCGGTCGCTTCCCTCAACGAGTCGACCCGCTGCGGACCCGTGGCGAGCTGGGCCAGCGTGAACAGCTCCGGCTCCTCCACGTACTCGATCTCCCACAGCTTCTGCTGCGTCGAGGCCACCGCCGACTGCCAGGTGACGGACCGAATGGGAACGAGATAGAGAGGGTCGACGCTCGACCAGCACCAACCATCGAAGGGCACCGCTTCCTGCAGGCACCGCATCGCCTCCCATCGCAGCTCTTCCATGTGCAGGTCGGCGTGGACCATCCTCTCGATTGCTTCCCAGGCCCGCCTGTACTTCCTCGTCGACAGCAGCTGAGGCACCTTACGTAGGCTGCCCTACCCAACGCACGTCGAGAGGCACTCCACGGTTGCAGCGAGAGGGGCTGGTCGTCGAGGGCGGGGGCACATCACCGTTGCAGCGGCCACGGCGATCGCGCAAATCCCTCACCTGGGGGATGGTCATCATCCTCCATCCATGGCACATCCTGGATGGGGAAATCAAGACCATGGCCGGAGCCTACCTCATGGGCACGAACCAGCCAGGCGTGATCGGCCGAGCCGAACGGCAGGCGACCTCGAGGGCATGGGCCTGCGCTACCCGGGCATCGTCGAGCTCGAGCGCAGCCGGTTGGAGCGGGCCGGTACAGGCTCGGCACCGTGGGCCGCGGGGAGGGGTGGCCGGTGGAGGCCCGCGCTCACCTGGGGCGAGCGCTGGCGCCGTTCCGGGAGCTCGACCATCGGCGCGGGGTGGCGGTGAGCCCGCACGCACGCGATGAGCCGGAGGTGGAGGCCCGACCGGCGAGATGGTCGGGTCCCTCGCCAGGCCATGGCTCGACCCACCTGTCACCGCCTGCACGGCCAGGCCGGGCAGGCAGGTCGGACCAACATCGGCAACTCGGAGGATGCAGATGACGGCGTCACGCTCCGGCGGTTGCGACCTGACCGGTGCCTGGGATGCGCACCTGACGTTCGTGGAGGGGCCGCGACGAGGCGAGACGGAGTCGGTCGAGCTAAGGTTCCTGCGACCCAACCTGATCCTCCACGCCGACAGGGTCCGGCTGTCCAGCGGCCAGCTGCCGCGTGGTATCGGCGAGTGGGCCATCGACGACGACCAATTGTCCTATTGGTTCCATGTGGTCCTGACGGGACCCGACGGAGCGCCCGAGAAGGTCGTCTGGGTTCGTGCGCGGGGACAGCTGGCACCCGACGGGAGGACCTTCACGGCCCTCGGCACCAGCGGTGTCTACCAGAGCGGCAGCCTGATCGCGACTCACCAGGTCGAGGTTCGCGCCGTTCGTGGTGGCGAGCAAATCGACGACAGGTCGACATCGCGCTCGAGCTAAGTGGTGCATCCGTCGAGGAGAGCGTGGTCTTGGGCCCCTCTATTGGGGGGCCTCGCTTGGCGTTACGCGCCCGGCCGACGTCGGCCCAGGAAACCCGGACCACCGAGCCGCTCACCCGTTCTCGGACCACTCCCGCCCGGGGGGTGGAGCGAGCCCGGATCATCCGCCTGGCCAGCGCAGGTCTCGAGCTCCCGGCCATCGCCCGGGAGTGGAGGTCACGGGCGTCGGCGTCCGGGGAAGAGGTGTATGAGGAGATCCCCCCCGTCGTGGTGGCGGTCCCCGCCGGAGCCGCCACCACGACGGGGCCGGCCGGCGCCGGGGGTTGCCACAGGGGTGGGCCATCGGTCGTCTTCGGGAGCTCACCACAGCTCCTGAAGGAGGAACCGATGGCCCCTCCCCGCATGGGCGTTGTCTCCTGGCTGCGCAACCAGCTCCAGGAGACCAACACCGACCTGCTCCGCGAGATGGTCGCCACCTTCGCCGGGTCGCTCATGTCGGCCGAGGCGGACGCGCTCTCCGGCGCTGTCTACGGCGAGCGCAGCCCGATCGAGAGGCGGCCTCCAGCAGGGACGCGTCGTCACCCGGCTCTCGGAGCGCTTCGGGCGGGCCGCCAGGTTGCTCGCTGAGGCCGGGTCTGACCTCCTGGCTGACGCCGGCTTCCCAACCGCGTCGCCGTCATCCGCCTGGTCGGCGCCGCGCTCGCGAACCGCACGACGCGCGGGCCGGACCGCACCGCTCGAGGAGAGCGGTGCGCTGCTCGTCCGGACCGTCTACGAGCGCTCGTCCTGCGGGCAGCGATACCCGGGCTCCCGCTGCGGCGACGGGTGCAACCGGTATTGCCGGAACCTCGGCCCGGGCGGCCTCCGCGCCCCCTGCGATGGGATCGTCACCGTCGCCCAGCTCCTCCGCTCGAACGTCGGGAGCCGATGCTTGCGGCGCCACCGCCCTCGAGGAGGGCCACGGTCCGTGCTCATCCACGACGGACGGGCCGTGGCCTCGAGGATTCAGCCCAGGCGTGTGCCCCGGCGGCGCTCAGGCGTGCAGCCCCTAGCATGATGGGCGATGGCCAGCGTTCGCATCGGGTGTGACATCGGCGGTACCTTCACCGACCTGTTGCTCGTGGACGACGAGCGACAGAGCCTGCACGCCGCCAAGGTGCCATCGACGCCCGACGACTTCGCGCGCGGGGTGCTGGAGGGGCTGGACGCGGTGCTGGAACGCGCCGGCCGGGCGGCGGGCGAGGTCACGTTCCTCGTCCACAGCACGACCATCGGGCTGAACACGCTGGTCGAGCGCCGGGGCGCGCGGGTCGGGCTGCTCACCACCGAGGGCTTCCGCGACGTGCTCGAGATCGGCCGGGCGTCGCGTCCGGACGAGTACGACCTCTTCCAGGAGCGGCAGGCGCCGTTGGTCCCGCGTCGGCTGCGGTGCACGGTCCGGGAGCGCGTCGACCACGAGGGCCGGGAGCTCACCCCCCTCGACCGCGAGGGCGTGCGCCAGGCGGCCGCGCGCTTCCGCGCCCTGGGGGTGGAGGCGGTGGCGGTCGCCTTCCTCCACAGCTACGCCAACCCGGACCACGAGCGGGAGGCGGCCGAGATCCTGCGCCAGGAGCTGCCCGGCTGCCCGATCGCCCTCTCCAGCGAGGTCAACCCCGTCCTGCGCGAGTACGAGCGGACCAGCACGACGGTGGTCGAGGCCTACGTCGGGCCGCGCGTGGCGAGCTACCTGGACCGGCTGGAGCGACTGCTGGCCGAGCGTGGCTACCGCTGCCCCCTGCACGTCGTCCAGAGCTCCGGCGGCGTGATGACGGCGACGGCGGCCCGTCGTCGCACGGTGCAAATGCTGATGGCCGGCCCGGCGGCGGGGGTCGCGGCCGCGATCCAGGTCGCCAGGCGGGCCGGCCTGGAGGACGCGGTGGCGCTCGACATCGGGGGGACGACGCAGCTGGTCAGCCTCGTCCGCGGGGGTGGCGTGCGGCCGTCGATCGAGTCCAGGGTGCAGGGCTTCCCGGTGCGCGTGCCCATGGTGGACGTGCGTACGGTCGGGGCAGGAGGCGGCAGCATCGCCCAGGTTGACGAGGCCGGCATGCTACGGGTCGGCCCGCGGAGCGCGGGCGCCGACCCCGGCCCAGCGTGCTACGGCCGGGGAGGGACGGAGCCGACGGTCACCGACGCCGATCTGGTGCTCGGTTACCTGAACCCCGACCGCCCCCTCGGGGGGCGTCTCCGGCTCGACCCGGAGCGGGCCCGGGACGCCATCCGGCGCCGGGTCGGCGAGCCGCTCGGGCTGGACCCGTTGCGGGCGGCGATGGGCATCGTCCGGGTCGTCGATACCGCCCGCGTGAGCGCCATCCGCCGCCTCCTGATCGAGCAAGGCCTCGACCCCCGGGACTTCGCGCTGATCGCCTTCGGCGGCGCCGGCCCGGTCCACGCGGCGCGGCTCATGGCCGAGCTGGGCATGGCCGCCGTGGTGGTGCCCCCGCACCCGGGGCTCGCCTCCCCGCTGGGCGCGCTCGTGGCCGACCTCCGCCGCGACTACGTGCGGACGGTGGCGGCGCCGGTCGATCGGGTCGCGATGGCCGGCCTGCGGGGGCTGGTGGAGGACCTGCGCGCTCGGGCGGAGGCGGAGCTGGGCGCGGAGGGCATCCCGCCCGACGGCCTGGTGGTGGAGCTGGCCGCCGACATGAAGTACGCCGGCCAGCTGCACGAGATCGTCGTGCCCCTGCCCGGGGTGACCTTTGCCGAGGCGGACCGAGGCCGACTGCGCGACCTCTTCCTGAGCGAGCACCGCCGTCTCTACGGCTACGCGGTCGAGGAGGAGGCCGTGCAGCTGGTCAACCTGCGGCTGACGGCCCGGCACGGCTTCCCGCCGCTGCCCGACCCCGGTCCGGGGCCGGATCGAGGAGCGGCCCGGGTGGGCGAGCGCCTCGCCCATTTCCTGGACGCGACCGCGTGCCCGACCGCGATCTTCGATCGGGAGCGGCTGCGCCCGGGGGACCGACTGGAAGGGCCCGCGATCGTCGAGGAGTACGACGCGACCACCGTCGTGCTCCCGGGTCAGGTGTGCCGGGTGGACGCCGCCCGACACCTGGTGATCACCGGCGGAGGGAAGGGATGAGCGTCGATCCCGTCACGCTGAGCGTGATCAGGACCTATCTCGAGGCCGTTGCCGAGGAGATGGGCGACATCACCATGTTCACCGCCCGCTCCAACCTCATCAAGGAGGGCGGCGACTTCTCCACCGCCCTCTACGACGGCCAGGGACGGCTGGTCGCGCACGGCCGGGACATGCCCGCGCACCAGGGGCTGTTCCCGGTCCTGGTCGAGCAGGCGGTCGGCAAGCTCGGGCCCGACGGAGCCCGGCCCGGCGACCTGTTCCTGACCAACGCCGAGGACGTGGCGGGATCCCACCTCAACGACGTCAAGATGCTGCGGCCGATCTTCTGGGAGGATCGGCTCGTGGCCTGGGCCGCCAACCTGGCCCACTGGCCCGACGTGGGGGGGATGGTGCCGGGCAGCTACTACGGACAGGCCACCGAGATCTTCCAGGAGGGTGTCCAGATCCCGCTGGTCCGGATCGAGTCCGCCGAGGGCGTGCGCGAGGAGGTACTGGAGCTGATCCTCAAGAACGTGCGCGGCAGCCAGGAGCGGCGGGGCGACGTGCTCGCCCAGCGGGCGGCCGTGACCTTCGCCGAGCGGCGGCTCGGCGAGCTGTTCCGCAAGTACGGTGTCGCCACCTTCGAGGCCGCCTGCGAGGCCCTGATCGCCTACTCCGAGCGCCGCATGCGGGCCGCGATCGCGACCATCCCCGACGGTCGCTACGCGTTCGAGGACCACCTGGACGACGACGGGGTGTCGGCGCGCCCGGTGCGGATCCGGGCGGTGGTGGAGGTGGATGGGGATGGGATCACCGTCGACCTCCGGGGGAGCGACGACCAGACCGCGGGGCCGGTCAACTCCCCCCGGACCCAGACCTGCTCCGCCGTCTACTACGCGGTGCGCGGCGTGACCGACCCCACCATCCCCTCCAACGCGGGACTGTTCCGGCCCATCCGCGTGGTGACGCGGCCCGGCTCGGTCGTGGACTGCGCCCCGGGCGCGCCCCGCGTGTTCTGCACCCACGAGACCGCGACCCGGATCGTCGACGTCTGCCTGGGGGCGCTCGCCAGAGCGGTCCCCGACCGGGTGCCGGCAGCCGGCTGCGGCTCCAGTTTCATCGCCATCGTCGGCGGCCGGGACCCGCGCCGGGGCGGGGCCCATTACGCCTGGTACGAGCCGGTCCCCGGGGGCTACGGCGCGCGACCGACCCGGGACGGCATCGACGGCACCCGCGTGCACATGGGCAACACGGCCAACACGCCGGTCGAGGTCTTCGAGCGCGACTACCCCCTGCGCTGCGAGCGCTACGAGCTACGGCCGGACACCGGCGGGCCGGGCCGCTGGCGCGGGGGGCTGGGTGCGGTGAAGGTGGTACGGGCGCTCGACCTCCCCGGCAACGCGCCGGTCTGCACCTCGGTGTCGGACCGCAACCTCACCGAACCGTACGGTCTGGCCGGCGGCCGGCCCGGCACCCGGGGCGGCTTCGTGCTCGACGAGGGCACGCCGTCAGCGCGGCCGATGCCCGGCGCCTGCCCGGGCAAGACGTCGCACGTGCTGGAGCCGGGAAGGACCTGGTCGATCCGGGCGGCCGGCGGCGGGGGCTGGGGCGACCCCTTCACCCGGCCGGTCGAGCTGGTGCGCGCCGACGTGCTCGAAGAGAAGGTCTCGGTGGAGGCGGCGGCGCGCGACTACGGCGTGGTCCTCGACCCGCGCACGCTGGAGGTGGACGAGGCCGCAACGGCGGCGCGTCGGGGCCGGCGCGGTGGGGGTGAGGCCGGGACGGGTCACGCCCCGGCCGCGCACCAGGGCTCCGCCAGATAGTCGGCCGGCGCCCCGACATCCTCGCCGTCTCAGCGGAGACCCCGCCGGCGTCGCCAGGAGCGGTGGAGCCGATCGCGCCCCCGCGTTGAAGGAGCGCCGGCAGGGCCCGCGCCGGTAGGGGTCGAAGGACGCGGCACCCTGGCGGCGGCGTCGGACGATGGCGGGCCGGAGCGGCGCGAGCGCGACCTCAGGGCCCGGCGGCGCCGGGGCCGGACATCGGTCGCCCACCGCTCCCGGGGGCACGATTGGACGGCGAGGTGCCATTCAGGGCTGCGGGCGAGCTGCTCGCGGATACCGGCGGTCACGGCCGTCCCCCTCCGGCGCCCGGGGCGCTGGCCCGGTCGAGCCCCATGGGCTGACCGCCGGTCGCGGCCCCGTCCCCACCTACCAACCTGCGACCGGCCTGCGACCGGTTCGCTCCCCCGAGAGCACCTTGCGCACCGCCTCCTGGAGCGGTACCGTTACCGGTTCCATCCGCCCAGCTCGCCGTCGGGCTGGGGCACCCGCACGGACGAGCTGGGTTCCCGGAGGGAGGTCTACGGGTGCGTTGGGCAACCAGGACTCGGGTAGGGGCCGATCAGGTGCTCGAGGCCGCGGGCGTCGTGGTCGGTCTCTTCGACCGGCTCCCGTCGGGGGCGGAGCTTCCTCACCGGGCTCTCGGATGCCGGAGGGGATCGGCAGAACGGCCGGGTCGGCGGGATGCCGGTCTCGCCCACGCGCCCGACCCGGCTCCCGGGGCCGAGCGCGACCAGGGCGGCCGTCCTGGGGTCGGGTCGGTACCTTCGTCCACCGCGGCGCCGTCGGGAACCTCGAGCCGGCCGGACGGTCAGGGTGCAACCCGGCCGGGGCATATGGAGGATGGGCTCGGGCCGGTGGTCGGCCGCTCGCGGGTCCCGTCGGCAGGATGGGGATCGGCTCCCTACCATGAGGGCGCCGCCCGGTGCCGATGGAGGTGAAGGATAGGGATGAGCAATCAGAATCAGTGGCCTGCCGTCGTGGTGGCCGTGGCCTTCCTGGTCGTGGTCGGCGCCATCCTGGTCGCGGTCGTGTTCCACGACGGGGTGGACGGAGGGCTGAAGATCTGGGGCGGGATCGGGGCCCTGGTGGGGGTGGTGGCGGGGGCGATCCCGAGCTACTTCTTCCACCAGGAGGCCCTGGTCCAGCAGCGGAACGCCAACGCGCTGCGTCTGGCCGCGGACCCGACCACGATCGAGCGGGCCAGGCAGTACGGCCTGCGCGCGGAGTAGGGGCCGGGCGCCCCGGTGACCCGGGGCCGGACGGCCGTGCCCGGCCGGCCCCGGTCGGTGTTCGGTGCCGAGCGCGAGCGGGTGGTCCCGGTGGCGCGAGGCGGGACGGAGGAGGGAGCTCACGAGCCCGTCCCCGCCGGGTCGGCGTCCTCGTGCTGCCGCCGGGGACCGAGCATCTGGAAGCGCTCGACGACGATCTCGGTGCGGCGGTGATGCTGGCCGTCGGTTCCCTGCCAGGTCCGGGTGTGGAGCCGGCCGTCGGCGTAGAGGAGCCGTCCCTTGCGCAGGTAGCTGGCGGCGATCTCGGCCTGGCGTCCGAAGACGACCAGGTCGTGGAACTCGACCTCCTCCTGGCGTCCGCCGGCGTCGTCCGGCCGCATCCGGCGGGTGGCCAGGCGCAGGCTGGCCACGTGGGTGCCGGACGGCGTGGCCCGAACGTCGGGGTCGGCGGCGAGACGTCCGATGAGGATCACCTTGTTGACCATCGAGCCCTCCTTGCGGGAACCTGGATCAGCGCCCGGCCGGCGCGGCCGGCAGCCAGGGACGCGGGTCGACCGGGCGGCCGTTGCGTCGGATCTCGAAGTGGAGGTGGGGGCCGGTGGACATCCCGGTGCTGCCCACCCAGCCGAGGATCTGGCCCGGTTGCACCTCTTGCCCGGAGCGGACCGCGGCCTGCATGAGGTGGCCGTAGAGCGTCGACACACCACCGCCGTGGTCGACGATCACGTGGAGGCCGTAGCCGGTGGGGCTGTCGATCACCTCGGCCACCCCGGCGCCGGCGGCGAGCACCGGGGTGCCCGGGGGTGCGGCCAGGTCGAGCCCGGTGTGGACGTGGCCGGTGGGGCACCAGGCGGCGGCCGGCTCGGAGGTGAACGAGGTGCAGCCGTAGCCCTGGGTCAGGGTCCAGTGGGCGAGAGGCCAGGAGAAGCTGCCGGGCGCGGTGCCGGTTCCCGGCGGCGGGGATGGGGAGGAGAGATCTCCGTCGGGGAGGGCGGGTCCACAGACGGCCATCAGGCCGAGGACCACCAGGATCGCCAACGGGCCGGGAGCGGTCATGCCCTTCGCAGCCTCTTGATGACCTGCTTGACGTGGCGGCGGACGAAGCTGAAGGAGCGGGACCCCACGGCGGAGCTGGAGTGGAGGGCTCCGGGCACCTTGAAGGCGATGAAGACCGAGGCCAGGGCGAAGACGTGCTGGGTTGGGAGCGGCGACGAGGCGTCCAGGCCGAAGCCGATGGCCAGCACCAGCAGCTGGAGAGGCTGCATGAGCAGGGCGGAGACGAAGAGCGAGCCCCACTCGTGCGCGTAGTGACGGGTCTCGGGGAGGACGAAGAGCAAGGCCGCGGCGGGGGAGAGGATGGTCAGCACCACCAGGAGGGTGAAGCGGATGACGTAGACGAAGGCCAGCACCACGTAGGCGGCGAAGAGGACCAGCATGGTGAGGGCCTGCAGGCCGGGCGTGGTCAGGTCGCGGACGAAGATGGTGGCGTCCGCCAGCACCTGGCGCCCGGTGGCCAGCTGCACCGCGTCGCAGAGCGCGTTGCTGGCGTCGACGCCGGCCTGGATCAGAGGCAGTGAGAGGTTGATCAGGATGGCGGCCAGGAAGAGGCGCGGGAGCAGGACCCGCAGCACGTACTGGGAGCGCACGGTGACGCGCGCCCACATGATGCGGTAGGCGGCCCAGACCACGACCAGGGTCAGGCCCGAGTCGGCGGCCGCCTGCACGAGCGGGGTGAAGCGCTGGATCGCGGCCACGGTGGTGAACGGCGCCGTCGGCACCACCGGGTTGACGGTGTCGAACATGAAGTCGTGCAGCGTTTGCAGCACCGCGGGGAGGCCGTGGATCACGAACCAGGAGAGGCCGGAGGCGAGCTCGAGCAGGGTGCCGCCGTGCAGCAGCAACTGGAACAGGACCGTCACCTCAGTGCGCCGGCACGGAGCTGGTGAGGACGTGGACCAGGGTTCCCGCCATCTCCACCCCGACGGTGCCGATCACGATGCGCTGGATCCACTGACGTGCCTGGAGCACCGACTTCGGCTCCACCGCCGTCATGCGCCAGAGGAAGGCGAAGACGAAGGCCAGGGCCCCGATCGAGCCGACCAGGGCCTGGCCGGCGAGGATCCAGCGGTCGAGGACCTCCTGGATCGGCTGGATGGTGTCCGGCGGCATGGGGGCGACCTCCTGGGCTGTGGTGGCGCGGTCAGGCTAGGGTCCGGAGGAGAGGACCGAAACGGTGGCGGTAAATCGGGGTCCTCCAGGTGGCCGAGCGTCCGCCACCTGGCCCGGCGGCGACGGCCCCGCCTCGGGGCTGACGAGGGGCTGCAACTGCTGCCAAACAAATTGTCGTAAGCCCTTTCTAATCGGTTAGAATTACGGCCGTGAACCTGAAGGAGTGGGCGCGGGAGCAGGGTGTCTCGTACTCAGCGGCCCTCCGCTGGTTCAAGTCGGGGAAG
>DASRBU010000367.1:0-6660 GCA_035653475.1 Candidatus Dormiibacterota bacterium
CCTGAACGTCGAGAAGTCGCGACTCGACCGGGCGCTCACCTCGGAGGAGATCCGCAACCTGGTCACGGCGCTCGGCACCAGCATCGGGGATCGCTTCGAGTACGAGAAGCTGCGCTACCACCGGATCGTGGCCATGACCGACGCCGACGTGGACGGGTCCCACATCCGGACGCTGCTGCTGACCCTGTTCTACCGGTACTTCCCGGTGCTGATCGAGCGCGGCCACGTGTACATGGCGCAACCGCCCCTGTACAAGATCACCAAGGGCAAGCAGACCCGGTGGGCCTACAGCGACGAGGAGCGGGACCGCGAGGTGCGGCGGATGGGAAGCAAGGGGGTGGAGGTCAGCCGCTTCAAGGGCCTCGGGGAGATGAACGCCGAGCAGCTCTGGGAGACGACCATGAACCCCCGGACCCGAACCCTGCTCAAGGTCGAGATCGAGGACGCGGCCGCCGTGAACGACATCTTCGAGAAGCTCATGGGCTCCGACGTGGAGCCGCGCAAGAAGTTCATCCAGGCGCACGCCAGGGCCGTGCGCAACCTCGACATCTAGCCCTGAGCCAGTCCAGAACCCGGCTTCGCATCGCGGTCGACGGCATGGGCGGTGACCAGGCGCCCGAGCAAGTGGTGCTGGGCGCCTCCCGGGCGGCGGAGGCAGGCCTGGACGTGACCGTGGTCGGCCAGCCGGAGCGGCTGGGGCCGCTGCTGGAGGACCACCCTCGCCTCCGTCTGGTGCCGGCGAGCGAGATGATCGGGATGGACGAGCATCCCGCCCAGGCCGTGCGCTCCAGGCCGGATGCCTCGCTCAACGTCTGCGCGCGGCTCGGCCGTCGGGGGGAGGTGGACGCCTGGGTCTCGGCCGGCAACTCGGGCGCGATCATGGCTGCGGCCCTGCTCGTCCAGGGCCGGGTTCGGGGCGTCGCCCGGCCGGCCCTGGGAACGGTGCTGCCCACGCGCCGGCAGCCGACCTATTTCCTGGACGTGGGGGCCAACGTGGACAGCCGGCCCGAGTTCCTGGTGCAGTTCGCCTCCATGGGCGCGGTCTACGCCGAGCGCATCCTGGGCCGGTCCCAGCCCAGGGTCGGCCTGCTCAGCAACGGCGAGGAGGAGGGCAAGGGGGACGAGCGGGTTCGGGAGGCGTACGAGCGCCTGCGGCGTGGCCGGCTGAACTTCGTGGGCAACCTGGAGCCGAAGGAGGTCCTGGCCGGCGCCGCCGACGTGGTGGTCGCGGACGGCTTCGTCGGCAACGTCGCCATCAAGATGGCGGAGGCCACCGCCGAGTTGCTCTTCGGCGTCCTGAGGGAGGAGATCCCGCGCTCGCTGACCGGCAAGCTGGGTGGCCTCCTGATCCGCTCCGAGGTGGGCCGGATCCGGCGGCGGCTCGACTGGCGCGAGTTCGGCGGCGCGCCGCTCCTGGGCATCGACGGGGTGGTGGTGGTGGCCCATGGCCGCTCCGACGCCCGCGCCATCGCCAACGCCATCCGGGTGGCGGCCCAGGCGGCCGAGGCCGACCTGGTCGGTAAGATTCGGGAGGCGCTGGCGAGGTGAGACCGGCGCAGCAACCGTTTCCCGGAGGCCGCGTATGAGCAGGGACGGCAGGAGGGTCGTCGTGACCGGCATGGGCACCATCAACCCCATCGGGAACACGGTTGACGAGTTCTGGGAGTCGCTGATCCAGGGCCGCAGCGGCGCCAGCGTCATCGAACGCTTCGACACCTCCCGGCTGACCACCAAGTTCGCCTGCCAGGTGCGCGACTTCGACCCCGCCGAGCACATGGATCGGCGATTGGCCCAGCGCACCGCCCGCTTCGTCCAGCTCGCGCTCGCGGCCTGCCGGCAGGCGATCGCCGACGCCGAGCTCGACCTCTCGGCCGAGGACCCCTACCGGGTCGGGGTGGAGATGGGCACCGGCATCGGCGGCTTCGACATGATCACCGACGACTCCCATCGCTACCTGGCGACCGGGCGCATGAACCCGCTCTTCGCCCCCATGGTCATCCCCAACATCGCCGCCGCCCAGGTGGCCATGGTCTTCGGTGCCAAGGGGCCCAACGCCACCGTCACCACCGCCTGCGCCGCCTCCACCCACTCCCTGGGCAACGCCCTGCGCATCATCCAGCGTGGCGACGCCGACGTGATGCTGGCCGGGGGCACCGAGGCCTCGCTCTGTCGGGTGGGCATCGCCTCCTTCAACGCCATCCGGGCCCTGTCGACCCGCAACGAGGCTCCCGAGAAGGCCAGCCGCCCCTTCGACGCCGACCGCGACGGGTTCGTGGCGGGCGAGGGTGCGGCCCTCCTGGTGCTGGAGTCGCTCGAGCACGCGCTCCGTCGCGACGCCCGCATCCTGGGGGAGATCGTCGGCTTCGGGGTCACCAACGACGCCTTCCACGCCGTGGCCCCGGACGAGAGCGGCAGCGCGCCTGCCCGCTGCATCACCACCGCGCTGGCCGACGCCGGCGTCGCCCCCGAGGAGGTCGAGTACGTCAACGCCCACGGCACCTCGACCCCCCTCAACGACACGGCCGAGACCCGGGCCCTGAAGATGGCCCTGGGCGATCACGCCTACCGGGTGCCGATCAGCAGCACCAAGTCGATGATCGGGCACCTGCTGGGGGCGGCCGGGGCGGTGGAGGCGGTGGCCACCCTACTGTGCATGAACCGGGGCATGATCCACCCCACCATCAACTACGAGACCCCCGACCCCACCTGCGACCTGGACTACGTGCCCAACCAGGCGCGGTGCGCCGACGTCCGGATCGCGATCTCGAACGGGTTCGGCTTCGGCGGTCAGAACTGCACCATCGTGCTCAAGCGTTTCGAGGACTGAGGCGTGGCCGAGGACACGACACCGGCGGACGAGGCAACCATCGGCACGGTCCTGGGCAAGTCCCTGCTGGAGGAGATGCAGACCTCCTACATGGACTACGCCATGTCCGTCATCATCAGCCGGGCGTTGCCCGAGGCGCGCGACGGCCTGAAGCCGGTACAGCGTCGGATCCTCTACGCCATGCAGCAGGTGGGGGCCACGCCCGGCTCCAGGTACCGCAAGTGCGCGGCCTTCGTGGGCGAGGTGCTCAAGGACTACCACCCCCACGGCGACGTCGCCGTCTACGACGCCCTGGTGCGAATGGCGCAGCCCTTCTCCCTCCGCTACCCGCTGGTGGACGGACAGGGCAACTTCGGGAGCGTCGACGGGGACCCGCCGGCGGCCATGCGCTACACCGAGGCCCGCATGGCCCCGATCGCGGCCGAGATGGTGGCCGACATCGACAAGGACACCGTCGATTTCGTCGACAACTACACCGCCGAGAAGCAGGAGCCGGTCGTCCTGCCCGCGCGCATCCCCAACCTGCTCATCAACGGCGCCTCCGGGATCGCGGTCGGCATGACCACCAACATCCCCCCGCACAACCTCCGCGAGGTCACGGATGCGGTCGTCCACCTGCTGGAGAACCCCGAGGCGACCAGCGAGGACCTGATGCGCTTCGTGAAGGGGCCCGACTTCCCCACCGGGGGGATCATCATGGGCCGGGCCGGCATCAAGCAGGCCTACGCCACCGGCCACGGCAAGATCATCGTGCGCGGTCGCCACACCCTGGAGGAGGCGCCGAACGGGCGCGAGCGCATCGTCGTCGACGAGCTGCCCTACGCGGTCAACAAGGCCAACCTGGTGGCCAAGATCGCCGAGCTGGTGGCGGAGCGCAAGCTGGAGGGCATCGCCGACCTCCGCGACGAGTCGGACCGTCAGGGGATGCGCATCGTGATCGAGCTCAAGCGTGAGGCCCGTCCCTACACGGTCCTGAACAACCTCTACAAGCACACCCAGCTCCAGCAGACCTTCGGGGTGATCATGCTCGCCATCGTCGACCAGCGACCGCAGGTGCTGGGGCTCAAGTCGATGGTCCAGATCTTCATCGACCATCGGCGCGACGTCATCCTTCGTCGGACCCGCTTCGATCTCGAGCGCGCCCGTGAGCGGGCCCACGTCCTCGAGGGCCTCAGGATCTGCCTCGATCACCTGGACGAGGTGATCGCCACCATCCGGGCGGCCGAGAACGCCGAGGCCGCCGGCGAGGAGCTGCAGCGTCGGTTCGGTCTGACCGACCGTCAGGCGAGGGCGATCCTGGCCCTCACCCTCTCCCGCCTCACCCGGCTGGAGCGCCAGAAGATCGACGAGGAGTATCGGGAGGTGCTGCGGACCATCGCCGAGCTGGAGTCGATCCTGGCCTCGGACGAGAAGGTGAGGGCGCTGATCACGGCCGAGATGCGGGAGATCGCGAAGAAGTACGGCGACGACCGCCGGACGGAGATCTCCGACCAGGACGCCACCGAGCTCACCGCCGAGGATCTCATCCCCCGGGAGGAGGTGGTGGTCACCCTGACCCATCGCGGCTACATCAAGCGGCAGCCCTCGCGCACCTTCCGGGCTCAGCAACGGGGCGGGATGGGGCGGAGGGGGGCGCGGCCCACGGCGGGCACCGAGGCCCCGAGCGGGACGCGCGAGGAGGACTACACCGAGCACCTGCTCAGCACCCACACCCACGCCTCCATGCTCTTCTTCACCCAGAGCGGGCGCGTCTTCCAGCTCCGGGTGCACGAGATCCCGGAGCGGGACCGAGCCGCCAAGGGGCAGCCGGTCAACAACCTGATCGAGATCGCCCCCAACGAGCGGGTGACGGCCGTCTTCGTCCGTCCGGAGGCGGACGACGACGCCCGTTACATGCTCATGGTCACCCGCCGCGGCTACATCAAGAAGACCCCGATGAGCGAGTACGCCAACGTGCGCCGCAACGGGCTGATCGCCATGAACCTGCAGGAAGGGGACGAGCTGCTCTGGGTGGCCCCAACCGGCGGCAACGACGAGGTCCTGATCGCCTCCCAGCAGGGCAAGGCCATCAGGTTCCACGAGCGAGAGGTGCGGCCGATGGGGCGGGACACCATGGGAGTGATCGGGATGCGCCTCACCTCCGGCGACCTGGTCGCGGGCATGGCCGTGATCGCGCCCGGCGGCGACCTGCTGGTGGTCAGTGAGCGCGGCTACGGCAAGCGCACCCCCCTGACCGAGTACCCGACCCACCACCGCGGCGGCCAGGGGGTGTTCACCTTCAAGGTGACCCCGAAGGTGGGGAAGGTGGCCGCGCTGCGGGTGGTGGCCGATCCCGACCGAAACCCGGATGAGGAGATCCTGCTCATCACCGCCAGCGGCATGGTGCTGCGAACCGACGTCCAGTCCATCTCCCGGTACGGCCGCCAGACCCAGGGCGTGATCGTGATGCGGGTAGCCCCGGACGACCAGGTCGTGGCGCTGGCCCCGGTCGGTGTCGATCACTCCTGAGCCCGGTGGACCCGCTGGCCCGGCTCGGGCAGGCGATGCTGGTGCTGGCGGCGCTCGCGATCACGGCGGGTGGGGCGGCGGTGACGCCCGGTGCCCTTCGCGCCCGCCGGCGCGCCCTGGGGCTGGCCTCCGCGGTGAGGAGAGGACGGGGCGAGGTGCTGGCCGCGCTCCAAGGCCTGGGGACCCGGCGGGACGAGGCCCGGGGCCTGCTGCGGCCGTGGCGCCGGGCGTATCGGTGGCTTCGCCATCCTCTGGCGGTCGAGCTGTTCCGCTGGGGCTGGCGCCGGCGGCCGGGCGTGCGTCGCGGGCCCTGAGCGGGCGACGAGGTCGCGCCTACCGCCAGGCCGCGAGGGGCTCCAGCCCGGGCCAGACCTCCACCAGCTGCGCCGTCGAGCGAAGCCGGAGCTTGCGCAGGACGTCTCCGACCAGGCGCCGGGCCTCGTCCGGGTCGATCCTGAGGACGGCCGCGGCCTCGAACGGGGAGAGCCGGTGGGCGAGGAGCCGGGCCATCTGTAGCTCGCGCTCGCTCAGCTGCGCTAGCGGCCCGCAGAGTCGGAGCAGGGGACCGGTCAGGCTCACGGCGAGCGCGCCCACGTACTCGATCTCGTCTTCGGGGTAGGGCTGGCCGGCGCGGCGGCTCACGATCAGCAGGCCGACCGGACGGCGACGAGGCAGGCCCACAGGGGCGTAGAGCAACCACCGGGGGGGGCCGGCGGCGAGGCACGTGGTCGCCCCCATCCGGACGGTCAGGGGGCGTCCCTCCTGGAGGCATCGTCGGGCCATGGGCGAGAGCCGGCGCCTTCGTCCACCGGGGGGCTCGGTGTCGAGCGCCGAGTCGGCGACCACGGTCAGCCCCCCGTCTCGGACCCCACCCAGGAGCCACCGCTCCTGGCCCACGAGCGCCAGCGAGCGCCCCAGCTGGAGATGGAGTTCGCACAGGTCCATGGCGCGGTCCATGTCGGCAGCATGCAGGCCGGCCGCGGACAGGGGGCGGACAACCCGGCCGGGCTGGACCGCCCGTCGCCGGCCTCGGGCCGGCTCAGACCTCCAGCCGCTCGCGCAGCAGCACCACTCGGCAGGACGCGTTCTTCAGCACGTAGGGCACCGTCTTGCCGAGGTTGAACTCACCGAAGCGGCGCTTGTAGGGCAGGCCCATCACGATCACGTCGGCGTGCCACTCGTCGGCCTCCCCGACGATGGCCGGCCCGGTGTCGCGGGCCTGCACGATCTCGGTCTCGATCTCGAGCTGGAACTCGGCCGCGACCTGCTCGGCGGCGTCGAGCACGCGCTCGCCCTCCTCGACCTGCGCCTCCACCGGGGCGCTC
>DASRBU010000368.1:0-19880 GCA_035653475.1 Candidatus Dormiibacterota bacterium
CCTGGAGCAGGGGCACGTCGAACTTGGGGTCGTGGGTCAGGATGCAGATCACCGTCCGCTCGTCCACCGGCGCCTCGGCCAGGAACTCGTCCGGCCAGCGCACCACCAGCTCGTCCGCCTCCGGGAAGCGAGCGCGGGTGACGAAGGTGCTGCGGGCGTCGCACACCGTCACCCGGTAGCCCAGGAACTTGCCCATCCGGGCCATGGCCCGGGCGAAGTCGGTAGCGCCGAAGACGTACAGGTGCGCCGGGGGGGCAAAGGAGCGGACGAACACCTCCACCTCTCGGCGGCGGGCCTCGCCCTGCCGGCCGTAGGCGCGCCGCGCGGTCAGGCCGGCGGCGAGCAGCGAGCGCGCCTCCGCCACCACCCGCTCCTGCAGAGGCGGCGGCGCGAGCGTCCCCTGGACCCGGTCGGGGCCGACCAGCAGCCTGGTCCCCGGCTGCGGGCCCTCGATCTCGGTCACCAGCGCCGCCGGCCGCTCGGCTCGGATCGTCTCCGCCAGCCGCTCAAACAACGGCCGCCAGCTCAGCGGCTCCACGAAGACGTGGATGGTCCCGCCGCAGGTCAGCCCCACCGTCAGCGCCAGCTCGTCGGCGATCCCGTAGCTGAGCCGCTTCGGCTGGCCCCGCTCGATGACCTCGAGCGCCTCCTCGACCACCGCCCCCTCGACGCAACCGCCCGAGACCGACCCCGCCGCCTCGCCCTGCTCCGAGACGGCCATGGCCGCGCCCGGGTCGTGAGGGGCGGAGCGCTCGGTCGCGATCACGGTGGCCAGCGCCACCCGCTTGCCCGCCGCCAGCCAGGCTTCCACCTGATCCAGGATGTCCTTCATCGTCGACCGACCTCCCTTGCCATCGCGCCCGCCCTCCGGCGGGGACGGCCGTGGGGCCGGGCCGGCCCGGCCCGCCGGGCCCGGGCGACCCCGCTCACGCCTCCGCCGCCCGTCGAGCGGCCTCCAGGAGTTCCTCTCGCTCCAGGGCCCGCCTCACCTCGGGGTAGGCCTCGCCCAGGCAGCAGGGGCAGGCTCGATACCAGGCCCGAAAGCCCTCGTCGATGACCGGCTCGGGGTCGGTGGGCCGATTCCGATCCTGGTTCATGTCCGACCTCCTCGGGCCGCCCGGCCCGGTCCCGAGGGCCAACGAGCTCGGGCGACCTCCTCACCAAGCTCTCCAGAATATAAATCTAGGAGGTACCAAGAAAATTCGCGCCGCGAGCGCCGGCGACGGCCTCCGGACGGGCGGCGAGGGCGATCTCGTCTACCATTTTTGATATGAACCATGGAAATAAAGCCGGGGCCGGGGCCCGTTCCCTGCTCGCCCACCGGGCCCTGGCCGAGGTGAGCCGGGTGCGCATCCTGGAGGAGCTGCGCCGGGCCGGGCGGCCGCTGGTGACGGTCGAGCTGGCGGAGCGGGTCGGCCTGCACCACAACACCGTGCGCGCCCACCTGGAGGTGCTGCAGGAGGCCGGCCTGGTGACGGCGGAGCCGGAGAAGCGCGCCGCCCCGGGCCGACCCCGGATGGTCTACCGACCGGCCCCGGAGAGCGCCGACGACGAGCACGTCGGCTATCGGCTGCTGGCGGGCATCCTGACCAGCTACCTGGCCGCCTTCCCGGACCCCGGGCTGGCCGCCGAGGAGGCCGGGCGGGCCTGGGGCCGCTACCTGGTGGAGCGGCCCCAGCCGTTCCAGCGGCTCGATGCGGCGAGCGCCGTCCAGCGGGTGTCGCGCCTGCTGGAGGAGCTGGGGTTCGCCCCCGAGCCGGTGGTCGAGGAGGGCGAGGCCAGGATCCTGCTCCACCGCTGTCCCTTCCGCGACCTGGCCGTGCGGCATCCCGAGGTGACCTGCGCGGTGCACCTGGGGTTGATCGAGGGCGCCCTGAGCGAGCTCGGGGTGCGTCTGGCGGCGACCGGGATCGACCCCTTCGTCGAGCCCTCGCTCTGTGTGGCCCACCTGGGCGAGCGAGAGGGGGCGATGGCCGAGCGCGACCCACGTCCGGCCCAAGCCTGACCAGCGCCGCCTCGCGGCCTCAGGCGGCCAGCTCCAGCGCCTGGGTCAGATCGGTGGCGAGGCAGGTGAAGATGGGCACGTCGCGCTCGGTGTGGCCGGAGGCGCCGGTCTCGCGGAGTTCCATCACCAGGTCCTGGAAGCGATGGGGGTCGTCCCCCCCGAAGGAGACCACGAACTCCTGGTCGTCCAGGCCGAAGGAGTCGGCCGCGTTGACCTCGAACTCCGGGTACTGCCGTCCCACCTCGACGTGCTCCCGCATCAGCTCCTCCCGGATGGCCCGGGAGAGCCGGTACCAGGACCGGGCCTTGACGAAGGGATAGACGAACAGGTAGCGGCCGTGCCGGGAGCGGACCCGGGGCTGCCCCTCCCGCTCCGGGTGCAGCGCCGAGGCGTAGGTGGAGGGCCGCATCGCGCCCAGGTAGTGGTAGGGCCGCTCCAGGTAGCCGCCCATCTCGGTCCGGTTGAGGTCGGCCTCCAGCCGCTGGAAGATCTCCAGCTCCGCGGCCGCCTTCCAGAGCATGAGGTCGCCGTCGGCCCGCGTCCCCACCAGCGAGTAGCTGCGCACGAAGATGACCGGGCGGTACTCGTCGACCACGGCCACCGCCTCTCGCCGACCACGGCTCCGGGTCTCGAGATCGAGCCGTCGCCACTCCGGTCGGACCCGATAGAAGGTGGAGGCCACGAACTGGCGCGGTGGGCGGGCGGTCGTCATCCCTGGTTCCCGCCGCGAGGGGCCGGGGCAGCCCGGTGACCGGCCGGCCCGGAGGAGGGGCCTGCCCCGGCCGGGAGCGCAGGAGGCGATCGGCGTCGGCTCCGGGGCGGGGCCGCCGATCGAGGGAGGGCGACGCCGGGCGCCCGAGAGCCCCGGCGCGGCGCGCCGGGCCGAGCGCCAGGTAGTGGAGGGTGCCGTCGAAGCGTCGCGCCTCCCTCGGCCGGGTCCCCTCCACGAGCGCCCAGGCGGCGGCAGCGATCCGACAGGCCTCCTCGGTCTGACCCGCCTCGCCCAGCCGCCGCAGGGCTCGGTCCAGGAGCCGGGCCAGGCCGGCGACCAGGGCCTCGCTCACGTCCGCCGGGTGATGCGCACCCGCCATGTGCGTGGACCGTCTTCGAGGTACTCCCAGCCGTAGACGCTCTCGCGGGTGGCCTCGAGCTGGTAGCGAAGCGGCAGCGGGTCGTGATCGTTGATCAGGACCAGCGCCTCCCCCGGGGGCAGACGGTCCAGCAGGCCGAAGATGAGCTGGTGGCGGCGGGGAGGGGGGATGCTGCGCACGTCGAGGAGGTTGGCCCCACCGTCCTCGTCCCCCTCCCCGAAGGCGATGTCACCTACCTCACAGGTCAGGTCGGGCCGCAGGTGGCGGAGGACCGTCGACGCCTCGGCCGCCGCCCCGGCGGCGATCCGGTACTCCTCGGCCCGGGCTCGGTCGCCGCCCAGGACGGCGGGGCCGATCCGGATGCGGGCAAGCGCGGGGGCGCCGGCGTCGTCGCGCACCACCGCCTCGGTCTCGACCCGGAGCCGCCGGTAGGGCAGGCCGGCGGCGTGGAGACGGTCGGCCAGGGCGATCCCGTAGCCGGCGCCGGCCGCGCCCGCCAGCAGGTCTTCAGGCCCGGCGCCGGCCGCCAAGCCCGGGGCCGAGATCTCGACCACCTGGCCGCCGATGGTCGCGCTCCCGGGATGGCGGCCGTCGCCGGCCCACTCCAGGCGCGCGCGGAACCGGTCCTCCCGGGTCGATCCCCTGCTCATCTGCTCACCTCCAGGCATCGACGAAGGGTGACGGGCGCTCACGATCACACGATCAGAGGAAGCCCAGCTCACGCTTGGCCGCCTCGCTCATCATGTCCGGGTCCCAGGGGGGCTCCCAGACCAGGTCGACCTCCACCTTGCCCACGCCCGGCAGCAGGCCGATGGCGCGCTCGACCGCCTCGGGCATGCTGTCGCTCATGGGGCAGCCGGGGGTGGTCAGCGACATCCGGACGTTGACGTCCCCGTCCTCCACCTGCAGGTCGTAGATCAGACCCAGGTTGACCAGGTCGAGACCGATCTCGGGGTCGTAGACGTGGGTCAGCTGCTCCCAGGCCTGCTGGGCGATCTCCTGGTCGGGGATGCGGATCCGGCTCTCGCTCATGGCCTCGCCCTCCCGGACGCCGTCGGCCGCGGACCGGGCGCTCGGTCCGGGCGTGACCGCTCCGGAATTTTCTACGTTCATAACTATAAAAATCATAGAATGCCATGGACGGAGTCGTCCAGGGGCGCCGGTGGGGCCGCCGGGGCGGGCTCGATCCCACCGGCGACCGGGTATCCTTAGGCCTGGTGAGGGGACGATCGGGAAGCGGAGGGTGGAGCGCCGCCCGGCCGGCGGGCCGACGGCGGGGCGGGGCACCTCGCCCCGGCCCCGGCGCATGATCGACAAGACCGTCCCTTCCCTGGAGGTGGCCGTCCAGGGCCTGGAGGACGGCATGGTGGTGATGGTGGGGGGCTTCGGCGACTCGGGGACCCCGCACGAGCTCTTGAATGCGGTCCTCGGGCGAGGTTGCAAGGACCTGACGATCGTCTCCAACAACGCCGGCGACGGCGATCGCGGCATCGCCGCCCTGATCCTCCACCACCGAGTGCGGAAGGTCATCTGCAGCTTCCCGACCACGGCCCACAACTACGCGGTGCGCGAGGCGGTGGAGCGGGGCGAGGTCGAGCTGGAGCTGCGCCCCCAGGGCACGCTGGCCGAGTGCATCCGGGCGGGCGGGGCCGGCCTGGGCGGCGTGCTCACCCCCACCGGCCTGGGCACCGAGCTGGCCGAGGGCAAGCCGGTGATCGAGCTGGACGGGCGGCAGTACCTGGTGGAGCGTCCGCTTCGGGCCGACTTCGCGCTCGTCCGCGGCTGGCGGGCGGACCGCTGGGGGAACGTCGTGTACCGTTACGCGCAGCAGAACTTCAACCCGCTGATGGCGATGGCGGCCCGCTGCACGGTGGTCCAGGTCGATCACGTCCACGAGGTGGGGGAGATCGACCCCATGCAGGTGCACACGCCGGGCATCTTCGTCGACCGGGTGGTTCGGGTCGAGCGCGAGGTGCGGGCGTGAGCCGCGGTTGGAGCGAGACCGAGATCGCCCGCCGGGTGCTGGCCGACCTCTGGGAGGGCGCCTACGTCAACCTGGGCATCGGCATGCCCCTGCGGCTGAACGAGCTGCTGACCCCGGAGATGGGGATCATCCTGCACAGCGAGAACGGCATCCTGGGCATGGGCCCCGCCCCGCCTCCGGACCGGCGCGACGACGACATCGTCGACGCCGGCAAGGCCCACGTCACCTTGATCCCGGGGGCGAGCGTGTTCCACTCCGCCGACTCCTTCGCCATGCTCCGAGGTGGCCACCTGGACGTGGCCGTGCTCGGCGCCTATCAGGTGAGCATGCGGGGCGACCTGGCCAACTGGAAGCGCCCCGGCCAGCGGCTGGCGGGCGTGGGCGGCGCGGCCGACATCAGCGTTGGCGCCCGGCGGGTCTGGGTGATGATGCGGCACCTGACCCGGGACGGGGAGCCGCGCCTGGTGCGCGAGTGCACCTTCCCGCTCACCGCCTCGCGGGTGGTCAAGCGCGTCTACACGGACATGGCGGTGATCGAGGTCACCGAGCACGGGTTCCGGCTGCTGGAGACGGCGCCGGGCTACACCGCGGCCGAGGTGGCGGCGGCCACCGGCGCCCCCCTCGCCCTCCCCGAGGGCGTCGGCGGCTGACCCGACCCCATCCGATGGCGCTCCGCGGAGCGCCACCGGGGTCGGTCGCCCGGCCGTCACAACCGGGCCAGCGGCGGGGCTTCTTCGGACGATGATGACCGTTCTCGCCACCCACGATCTCTGCAAGCGCTACGGAACCCGCCTGGCGGTCGACCACCTCGAGCTGGAGGTGCCGCGGGGCGAGATCTTTGGCTTCCTCGGCCCCAACGGGGCCGGCAAGACCACCACCATCCGCATGGCGCTGGGGCTGGTCCGCCCCACCGGCGGATGGGTCGAGGTGCTGGGCCGGGACGTCGCCCGACACCGGGCCGAGGTGTTGCCCCGGGTCGGGGCGCTGATCGAGGCCCCGGCCCTCTACGCCTACCTGTCGGGGAGGGACAACCTGCGAGCCTTCGCCGCGGCGCTGGGCGGCGTCGATCGCTCCCGGCTGGACGAGGTGCTGGAGATCGTCGACCTCGCCTCCCGGCAAGGGGACCGGGTCGGCGGCTACTCGATGGGGATGAAGCAGCGGCTGGGGGTGGCCGTCGCCCTCCTCCACGACCCCGAGCTGCTGATCCTCGACGAGCCCGCCAACGGTCTCGATCCGGCCGGGATCGTCGAGATGCGTGACCTGCTGCGCCGCCTGGTCGAGCAGGGGAAGACGGTCTTCGTCTCCAGCCACGTGCTGGCCGAGGTGCAGCAGATCTGCGATCGGGTCGCGATCATCGACCGCGGCCGGCTGGTCACGGTGGCTCCGGTGGCCGATCTCCTCCGCGGCCAGGGTGAGTTCGAGATCACCATGGAGGAACCGGACGCGGCGGTGGCGCTGCTCCGTGAGACGGCGTGGGGTGCGGACGCCCGCCTCGAGCGAGGACGCCTGATCGCCCGCTCCCCCAGCGGCCGAGGGCGCGACCTGGTCCGCTGGCTGGCCGAGCGAGGCTTCTGGCCCGACCGGGTCACGGAGCGGCAGCAGAACCTGGAGGAGATCTTTCTCCATCTGACCGGTGGCGCCGCTGGAGGTGCCGGATGAGGGTCGAGGCCAGGGCTTCGATCGAGCTGCGGGGGAGCTCTGCCCGCGTTCCCAGGCCGAGCTTCATCGGGGCCTTGCGCGGGGAGCTGCTGAAGCTCCGCCGTCAGCGCGCGACGGTCGGGTTGTTGCTGGTGGCGGTCCTGCTCTTCATGGTCGTGATGGCGGGGCTGTCCAGCAACGACCCCTTGCGGCAGGCCCTTCGCCACCGCCCGCAGGTGTTTTTCGATGACCTCCTGAACATCCTGCTCGTCCTCTTCGACACCGGCTCGGGCATCTTCCTGCTGCTGGTCAGCGCACGCCTGGTCGGCATGGAGTACGACGCCGGGACCGTCCGGGTGCTGCTGGCCCGGGGAACCGGCCGGGTGCGGCTCCTGCTGGCCAAGTGGCTGGCCCTGGCCCTGGTCGGGCTCCTGCTCCTGGTCGGGTTCCTGGTGCTGGCGACGGCCTCCGTGCTCCTCATCGTCGAGGCCTGGGAAGGCAGCGTTTCCCCCCTCACCTCGCTGCCGGCCGTGGCCTGGCACGACCTCGGCCTCGACCTGCTGGTGGCGTTGATCAGCATCGGCGTCTGCATCCTGCTGGGATCGGCAGCCTCGGCGGTGGGCCGCTCCCTGGCCTTCGGCATCGGGGCGGCGATGGCCTTCTTCCCGGCCGACAACTTCGGCACGATCGTGATGGCGCTGGCGGCCCAGCTCACCCACCAGCGCTTCTGGCTCCAGGTGACCGAATACCTGCTCGGGCCCAACCTCAACCAGCTGCCGGCCGAGCTCCAACCCGACCATCGGGTGCGAGCCGCGTTCGTCACCCCCCTGCAACCGGTGGACGCGACCCACTGCCTGCTCGTGATCGGCGCCTACGCGGCCGCATTCGTGATCCTCTCGGTGGTGCTCACCTGGCGCCGGGATGTGCTCGAGTAGTCGTGGCCGGACGACCGCTCGGCCGGCGACGCGGCCCGCCCCCGGATGCGGGCTGCCGTCGCCCCGGCTGGGCCGTGCTCGCCGCCGGGCGGGGACCGTCCGGCCTCAGCGCCGGCGCAGGCGCAGGATCGAACGCAGCACGAGCAGGGCGATCACGAAGACCAGCTGGCCGCCCAGGATGACGCGGTTCACGTCCACCGCCGGCTGCCAGCGCACCCGGTCGCCCTTGATGATGAAGACCCCGGCCGGGCGGGCCTCGCCGCCCCAGCCACCGCCCCATCGGGCGCTCTCGCCACCCTGCTCGCCTCCGCCCCCGCCCCCGCGGACCACGGCCACGGGGACGACCGTGGTGCCGTCGCGGTCGATGGGCTCACCGAACACGCGGCGCACGGTGAGCTGGTCGTGGGCCTGCTCGAGGATCTGCCTGGCGTCCATGGCCCCACGATACGTGGCCGGCGGCCATCCCGCGCCGCGGGCGAGTTCGCCTCTCCGATGGCCTGCCGGTCAGGGCGAGGGCGGCGCCTGGCCGGGGTCGCGGTCGGACCCCTGTCCCGGGGGCTCCTCCGGCGCCGGAGGGGTCCCCGCCCGCGGCGGGATCTCCCGACCGGGGCTCGACGTGGGCCCGCGGGTCTTCCGCCCACGCTCCAGGGATCGAGCCTCGTCCTCGTACACGATGGCCAGGGCCCGGTCCCAGGTGGCGGCCGCTCTGCCATGGGGCAACGTCGCCTCGAACTCGGCCAGGTCCTCCAGCAGCCGAGCCTCTTCGGCCTCGCGCTCCGCCTCCTCGGACGGTTCGATCGGCTCTCGTTCCTTGCTCATCTCTCCATCCTGGATCCGGGGTGGCCCGAGCCCCACTGGCCAACGACCCCCCGGCTCCGGGACCCTCACGGCGAGCCGACGGAGGGATGGGGCCGGCCTGGAGGTCGAGTCTCCCCCGGGCCGGTGAGCCCGGGGAGGAGTGGTCCTTCGACCCTGGCCCGGGGGCGTCCACTCGGGAGATGATGGGTGACGATCGACCGCTGGCGGCGGAGGAGGTATGAACATGAGATCGTGGAGGCTGGCCGCCGCGCCGCTGGCTCTGCTGCTGGCGGCGCTGCCCGTCTCGGCCCTGGCGGCCGATGTCCGCAGCGGCAACGAGGTCACGATCGCGCCCGGGCAGACGGTCACCGACGACCTCTACATCTGGGGCGGGACCCTGCGGGTGGCCGGGACGGTGGACGGCAACCTGACCGTCATGGGCGGCACGGTGGAGGTCCCCGGCACGGTCACCCGCGACCTCACGGTCGCCGGCGGGACCGTGACCGTGCCCGGTCGGGTGGGGGGAAGCGTCCGCACGGCCGGGGGTACGGTGACCGTGGCCGGTCAGGTGGGCGAGGATCTCCTGACCACGGCCGGCACCCTCGACCTGCGACCGCAGGCGCGCGTCGGTCGCGATCTGCTCTTCGGCGGGGGCACGGCCACGCTGGCCGGCGAGGTCGGGCGGCGTCTTGAGGCCTCGGCCGACCGGCTCGACCTGAACGGGCCCGTCGCCGGCGACGTCCGGGCCACCGTCACCACCCTCTACCTCGGCCCCGAGGCCCGAATCGGGGGCGACCTGCGCTACACCAGCCAGAGGCCGGCCACGATCGCGCCCGGAGCCCGGGTGGGCGGCCAGATCCAGCACACCACCCCTGCCCGGGCCGAGACCACCTCGCCCGTGGCCGGCTTCGTGGGCGGGCTGATCGGCTGGCTGCGGGCCCTGGTCGGGCTCTTCCTGCTCGGACTGGTCCTGGTCCTGGTCTTCCCGCGCCTCACCCAGCACGCGGTCCGGGCCATCCGCGGCTCGCCCTGGGCCGACCTGGGGCTGGGGCTGGCGCTGCTGATCGGGGTGCCCATCGCTGCCCTGGTGGCGTTCGCCGCCGGTCTCCTGGTGGGAGGCTGGTGGCTGGCCTTGATGGCCCTGGCCCTCTACGCCATGGTGCTGGCGGTCGGCTACGTGATCGCCGGCCTCTTCCTGGGGCAGGAGGGCTTCCGCCTGCTGGCGCGACGTTCCGTCCACCCCCTGGTGGCTCTGGTCGTCGGCCTGGCGGTCCTCACCCTGGCCGGCCTCATCCCCTACGCCGGCCCGGTCATCGCCCTGGCGGCGGTGGTCTTCGGCGTGGGCGCCCTGGTGGTCGGGCTGTGGCGCGGCCGTCCGGCCGCCCAGCCGACCTGACGCGCCGCCATGGCCGTCCGCCCCCGATGGGGGCCACATCGGGGCGCGGTGGCCATGACCTGGAGGGCGCTCCGAGAGGTCGGCCGTCGACTACGCGCCCACTGGTTGCTGGTCCTCGGCCTGGGCGCGTTGGGGGGTCTGGTGGTGGCCGTCGACCCGGCCCGGCTGGTCCGGGCCCTGGCCGACGCCGACCGCGGCCTGCTGGCGCTGATGCTCCCCTGCGTGCTGGCCCATTACGTGTTCCGCTCCCTCGCCTGGCGGGTGGGGCTACGCCGGATCGGAGTGCGGGTCGGCGTGGTCCGCGCCGCCGTGCTCACCCTGGCCGCCCAGTCGCTGGTCTTCCTCCCCGGCGGGGACCTGTGGCGGGTGCCGGTGCTCACCCGGATGGAGGGCTCCCGGCGCGACCAGGGCGAGCTGGCCAGCACCGTCGTCTTCGATGACCTGGTCTTCTGGTTGCTCCTCACCCTGGCCCTGATCCCGGCCCTGCTCGGAACGCCGGAGCTGGGGATGGTGGTCGTGGGCATCCTCCTCGGGGAGGCGGCCATCGTCGCCCTCCTCCTCTGGCCGGCCGGCTACGCCTTCGCGGTCGAGGTCGCCGGGCGAGTCCCGGCCGTCCGGCATCTCCGACCCCAGCTCCGCCAGCTGGGCCCGGCCTTCCGCCGCCTGGCCAACCCGCGCACCCTGGCCGCGACCGCGCTCCTGGACGCCGTCGCGGCCCTGCTCGCCTTCGGCCTCTTCCGGCTCGCGCTGATGGCGGTGCACGTCCGCGAGGTCGACTTCGTGGAGGCCGCTTTCGTCTACGCCCTGGGGCACCTGTTCGCCGGCCTCTCCATGCTCCCCGCCGGCCTGGGCGTCTACGAGGGCACCCTGACCGGCCTCCTGGTGCTCCAGGGCGTGGACCCGGCCAGCGCGGCGGCGGCGGCCCTGCTCTACCGGGGCTTCAACGATCTCCTGATGGGGATGGCGGGGCTGCCCGTGGTGATGGTCCTGGACCGGGCCCGGCCGGGCTCGTCGCGGCCCGGCGTCGGTCGCGAGGCGGCCCGGGAGGTCCGTCCCGCGGCGGACGGCGGCCGCGGCCGAACTGTGCCATGAGACATCCCCAGCCCACGCTCCGCCCCGGCCGCCCCCACCGCTCCAGCCGCTCCTGGGCGGACATCCTGCGTGCCAACCTGCTCACCCGCTTCAACGCCCTGCTGGGCGGCCTGCTGGTGGTGGTGCTCGTGATCGGGCCGCCCCAGGACGCCTTCTTCGGGCTGGTGCTGATCGCCAACGTGGCCATCGGGTTGGTCCAGGAGGCGCGGGCCAAGATCGTGCTCGACCGCCTCTCGATCCTGACCGCGCCCGTGGCCCGGGTGGTTCGGGCGGGGCGGACGGCGGAGGTGCCGCCGGAGGCGATCGAGGTGGGCGAGCTGGTGCGGGTGGGCAGGGGCGACCAGGTGGTGGTGGACGGGGTCCTGGTGGAGGGGGAGGGGCTGGAGGTCGACGAGTCGGCCCTGACCGGCGAGTCGCAGGGGGTGCTCAAGAGACCTGGCGATCCCCTGCGTTCGGGCAGCTTCGTGCTGGCCGGGAACGGCGTCTACCAGGCCACGCTGGTCGGGGAGGAGACCCTCGCCGGCCGCCTCACCGCTGCCGCCCGGCGGTACCGGCCGGCCAGCTCCGAGCTCCGCTCGGGCATCGATCGCATCCTGCTCGCCATCAGCTTCGGCGTCCCGCCCCTGGGGGCGCTGCTGGTCGTGACCCAGCTCCGGGCCCATCCCTCGCTGCCGGACGCGCTGCGCGCCTCGGTGGCCGGCCTGGTGACGCTGGTCCCCGAGGGCCTGGTGCTGCTGACCAGCCTCGCCCTGGCGGTCGGGATCGTGCGCCTGGGCCGGCGCCAGGTCCTGGTCCAGGACCTGGCCGCGGTGGAGACGCTGGCCCGGGTGGACGTGATCTGCCTGGACAAGACCGGCACCCTGACCGACGGGCGGATGGCCTTCGGCGGGATCGAGCCGCTGACCGACGAGCCCCGGCCCGAGGCCGCGCTCGGCGCCCTGGCCGCAACCGATCCGGAGCCCAACCCCACCCTGCGAGCCATCGCCCAGGCCGTCCCCTCACCGGGGTGGGCGGTGCGTGCTGTCGTTCCCTTCGCCTCGGCCCGGCGCTGGAGCGGTGCCGACTTCGGGAGGCACGGGGTCTGGCTGTTGGGCGCCCCCGAGGCCCTGGGCCTCTCCCGGCGCCGGGGCGGGCCGGCGGAGGCGGTGGAGCGGCTGGCGAGGCGAGGGGACCGGGTACTGGTCCTGGCCCGGGCCCCGGTGCTGCCCGGGAGGGGCGGGGCGCCGACCGGGGTGGAGCCGGTGGCGCTGGTGTCGGTGCGAGAGCGCCTCCGGGGCGATGCCCGGGCGATCCTGGGCAGCTTCGCCGCCGAGGGCGTGGAGCTGCGCCTGCTCTCCGGAGACGGCGACCTCACCGTCGCCGCCGTGGCCCGAGCGGTGGGGCTCGATCCCGGCCGTGCCCGAGGTCGCGTCGATCCCGAGGCCAAGCGGCGCGAGATCGAGCGGCTGCGCGCCCGCGGTCACGTGGTGGCCATGATCGGCGATGGCGTCAACGACATCCCCGCCCTGCGCGCCGCCGACCTCGGGGTCACGCTCGGCTCGGCCAGCCCCGCCGCCCGGGCCGTGGCCCAGGTAGTCCTCCTGGACTCGCGCTTCGCCGGCTTGCCGACGGTGCTGGCCGAGGGGCGGCGGGTGGTGGCCAACGTGGAGCGGCTGGCGGTGCTGTTCACCATCAAGACCGTCTACGCCGCCGCCCTGATCGTGGCCACCGGCCTGGCCGTCCTGCCCTTCCCCTTCCTGCCCCGCCAGCTGACGTTGGTCGGGGCCTTCACCATCGGCATCCCCGCCTTCTTCCTGGCCCTCGCCCCCAACGCCCGGCGCAGCCGTCGCGGGTTCCTGCACCGGACGGCGCTGATCTCGGTCCCGGCCGGGCTCGCCGCGGCCGGCGGCACCTTCGGCGCCTACTGGCTGGCCCTGGAGCTTTCCGGCGGGAGCGTGCCCGAGGCCCGCACCGCCGCCACCTACGTGATCTCCGCGGTGGGGCTGTGGGTGCTGCTGGTGGTGGCCCGTCCCCTGTCCCCGGCCCGCGTCCTGCTGGTGGCGGCCATGGCCGCCTGCCTGGCCGCTGCCCTGCTGCTGCCTCTCTCCCGCCGTCTCTTCGCCCTGGAGCCGCCCGCGGCGACGGTGTGGGTGGCGGGCCTGGGGCTGGTACTCCTGGCCGGCCTCGGCCTGGAGCTGTCGGCCCGTGCGCTGCGCGGGCCCCTGGGCCGCGACCCGGGTCCTGCCCCGCCCGGGTAGGCTCGGGACGTGTTCGACCGCCTGCTGCTCGCGATCGAGGGCAGGGCCGATGGGACGGCCCAGACACCCCTGGCCGGCGCCATCGCCCGCGCCTTCGGCGCCGAGGTCCTGGTCGTCCACGTGCACGAGACCGCGATGACGGCGGCGGCCATGGGGGAGCGCTCCGCCGCCCGGGCCGGCCTCGAGACCCGGGCCGCGGCCGAGTCCCTGGTCGCCGGGGTGGTGGCCGACCTCGCCCGGCGGGGTTTGCAGGCCGAGGGGGTGGTCCTCTCGGGCCGTGGCGGGGTCGGCCAGCGCCTGCTGGACCTGGCCCTCGACCGCCAGGTGGGGATGGTGATGGTCGGCCCCCACGTGGACGGGGGCTGGAGGACGCTCTTGCTGGGGAGCACGGCCCGGACGCTGATCCGGCGGACCCGCTGTCCCGTCCTGGTGGTGCCACGCAACGGCGCCCCGCCCTCGGGGGGTCTCCTGGTCCTGGCCGCCGAGCGGGCCGTCGGACGCCGGGGCCTGCTGGCGGCGGCGACGCTGGCCAGACGGCTGGGTCGGCGGCTGACCGTCCTGGCGCTCCAGGAGGGCCTCTACGCCGACATCGCCGAGGCGGAGACGTTGGCCGAGCTGTACGCGGCCGCGGCCCGGGGGCTGGGCGCGGGCCGGGTGGAGGGATGGGTCCGTCCGGCGGTCGCTTCCAGCCGGGGCGAGGTGCTGGCCGAGGCCGCGGCCGAGGCCGGCGCGGGCCTGGTCGTCGTCCCGCGTGAGGTCCGAGGTCGGCGACCGGCGCCGGGCTCCTGGTCGGTGGAGCGGGTGGTCGAGGTCGGCGCTGCGGCCCTGGTCGTGCCCTGAGCCCCGCCGCCGCCCTGGGGTAGGATGCGAGCGGATCGGAGGAGCGATGACGGTGGCGGCGCCATGAGCGGGATGGAGGAGACGGCCGGGCGGGTCCGGCTGGACCGCTGGCTCTGGGCGGCCCGTCTCTTCAAGACCCGGGCCCTGGCCGCGGACGCAGTCGACGGCGGGCTGGTGCACCTGAACGGCGAGCGGGTGAAGGCCGCCCATGCGGTGAGGCCCGGGGACCGGCTGGAGGTCCGCCGCGGCGGGGAGCGGCTGGAGCTGGTGGTGAGGGGGCTGGCCGAGCGGCGCGGTCCGGCCCCGGAGGCCCAGCAGCTCTACGAGGAGACGGCCGCCAGCCGGGCCCGGCGGGAGGCCGAGGCGGAGCGGCGCCGGCTGGAGGCGGCGGCGCCGCGTCCGCCGGGCCGCCCGGACAAGCGCTCCCGCCGCCGCCTCATCCGCTTCTCACGGGGCGGCTGAGGCGTCCGGCGCCCGCTCCCCGCCGCCCGCCCCGGGATCGGCGCCGGCGGTCGGGGCGCCTTCGGTCAGCCGGTCCACCAGCCGGGCCACGAAGTCCCGCAGCGAGGCCTCGGCGACCCGGTGCATGAGGGCCTGGTCGATGGCCATCCCCACTCGTCCGGCCGGCGGCCGGTAGGTGGCATCGAAGGCGAGCCGGCAGCGGTCCGGTCCCGCCCGCTCCAGCCGCAGCGCCCCCGCCAGGGTGGGGTACAGCTCGGGGCGCCGGAGCGCCCGCCACTCCACGTGGACCGCCACCCCGTGGCCGAAGGGCTGCACCCGGCTCAGCATGGCCTGCACCTTGCGCTGCACCCTTCGGCCAGACGGCCCCAGGCCGACCTCGAAGATCAGCTGCTCGCCCATCCGCTCCGCGCCCGGCAGCCAGCGCTCGGGATCGCCGCGCAGCAGCGCCGCCAGCGGCTCGTAGTCGTGATCGATCTGGGTCTCCAGGAACAGGTCCATGGTTCTCACCTCGGCGGTCGTGGAAGCCGGTACCGAGGCCGGGCGGCCCCAGCTCGGCTGCGTTCGCCGGCCACCTCAGCGCACCTCCGCTCGGCCCTCCTCGGGCTCGGGGCGCAGCACCACCGTAGCCTGCCGGCCGCAGCTCGGGCACGTGACGCCGACCAGGGCCCGGTCCAGCTCCACCTCCCGAAGCTCCAGCCCGCAGGCGGCGAGCGAGCCGCCGCAGCCGAGGCAGCGGCGGGTCTCGGCCTCGCGTCGGGCCAGCTCGAGCAGCAAGTCACGGGCCGGCTCGGGCGGGACGGGACTCATCGGCGCGCCACCGCGTAGCGGCTGCGGTAGAGGATGTAGGGGCGGCCCAGGTACTGCCAGGGCAGACTCCAGACGTGGACCAGGCGGGAGAAGGGCCAGAGCCCGTAGAGCACCCAGGCGATGGCGACGTGGAGCTGGTAGACGAGCGGCGCCCGGGTCATCAGCTGGGGCTCCGGGTGCAGCCAGAAGAGCCCCCGGAACCAGATCGAGACCGTGGCCCGGTAGTCGTAGCCGGACCCGAAGGCGTTGACGACCAGCGTCTCCCCGATCCCCAGCCCGATGACGATGGCCAGCAGCGCGTAGACGGCGACGTCGACCGCGTCGGTGGTCCGTCGCACCCGGGCGAAGGCGGCCCGCCTCACCATCAAGATCACCAGGCCGACCACGCAGACCACCCCCGCCATCGACCCGGGTATGGCCGAGATGAAGTGGTAGGCGAACTCCGAGATGCCCACGGCCGAGGTCAGCCAGTTGGGGACGAGGATGCCCAGCACGTGGCCGGCGATGGCGGCCAGGGCGCCGTAGTGGAAGAGGTTCGATCCCCAGGCCAGCCAGCGGCCCTCCAGGAGCTGCGTGGAACGGCTGGTCCAACCGAACCGGTCGTGGCGGTAGCGCCAGACGTGCCCGGCCACGAAGAGGACCAGGGCGGCGTAGGGCAACACCACCCAGAGGAACGTGTCCCACACCGTCATGGTCGCGCCCCCACCCCGGGGACGGGGACCACCTCGGGCGGGGCGAAGGGCTCCAGGCCCACCCGCTCCGCCGGAGGGCCCTCGCGGATGAGGCGGCCGATCCGCTCCAGCTCGACCGGGCCGGGCCGGGGCAGCCCGAGGCAGAGCGCCTCGATCAGGTGTCGGTAGGGGCTGGCCTGTTCCCGGAGGGCCAGCCGCAGCACCTCCAGCGCCGTCCGGTGCTCGGCCAAAAGGCGCGCCCCGACGTCGCCCGGGGCCAGGGCGGCGAACTCCAGTATGACCGGCAGGTAGTCGGGCAGCTCCCCCTCCAGGAGCTGGAGGCCGACCGCCGCGTAGCGGCGTTTCAAGCGGAGGAGGGCCATCCCTCGCCGCCGGGTGTCGCCCTCGGTGAAGTAGGTGAGGTGGAGGCCAGTGCGGCGTTGCAGGTCGAAGGTGGCCACGTAGCGTTGCTGCAGCTCGAGCTCCGGCGTGGCCCGGAGGTAGGCGAGGAAGGCGCGCAGGCACCGCTGGATCTTCCCCGAAGGCAACGATCCCACCGCCTCCTCGATCTGCTCCCGTGCCCCCAGCAGACGCTCGTCCGGGTAATCGAGCAACTGGGAGAGCAGGGAGAAGACCAGGCGGTCTCCCCGATCCGCACTCACGGCGCGGCCTCCGCCGGGCGCGGGCGGACCGGCAGCGGCCGGGCGCCGGGGAAGCGGGACTCCGGCCGCTTGCCGAGCATGAAGCGCTGGTTCAGGGCCTGGGCGGGCCGGGGGATGGCGCCGCAGTTGCCGGGGCCGCCCTCGAAGTCGAGACCGCAGGCCCCGGGCAGCTCGGCCAGGCGCTGGGCCAGCTCGGTGTGGGCCTGGGGGATGACGTAGCGATCCTCGTACCTGGCGATGGCCAGCAGCCGGTAGAGGTCCTCCAGGTCGTCGGCCTCCATACCCACCTCGGTCGCCAGCTGCTCCTCACGTATACCCAGGACCTGCTGCTTGCGCATGAAGGCCCGCATGGCCGCCAGCCGGTGGAGCACGAAGCGGATCCGATCCGCGTCCCCGGCGGCGAGGAGGTTGGCCAGGTACTCGACCGGGATGCGCAGCTTCTCGATGGCGGGGAAGACGTCGTCGGGGTCGGCCTCGTACCCGTCCTGCTCCAGGGCGTTGACCACCGGCGAGAGCGGGGGCACGTACCAGACCATGGGCAGGGTCCGGTACTCGGGGTGCAGGGGCAGGGCCACCCGGTAGCGGACGGCCAGGGCGTGGACCGGGGAGCGCCGGGCGAAGTCGATCCAGTCGTCGGGGATGCCGTCGGCCGCCGCTCGGCGGCGGATCTCGGGGTCCTCGGGGTCCAGGAAGAGCCCCAGCTGGGCGTCCAGGAGGTCCCTGGGGTCGGGGGTCGAGGCCGCCTCCAGCACCCGGTCGGCGTCGTAGAGGACCAGGCCCAGGTAGCGGATACGGCCGACGCAGGTCTCGGAGCAGATGGTGGGCAGGCCGACCTCGATCCGCGGGTAGCAGAGCGTGCACTTCTCGGCCTTCCCCGTGTGGTGGTTGAAGTAGACCTTCTTGTAGGGGCAGCCGGAGACGCAGAAGCGCCAGCCCCGGCACTTGTCCTGGTCGACCAGGACGATGCCGTCCTCCTCGCGCTTGTACATGGCGCCGGAGGGGCAGGAGGCCACGCAGGAGGGGTTCAGGCAGTGCTCGCAGATGCGGGGCAGGTAGAACATGAACGCCTGCTCGTAGGCGAGCTTGACCTGCTCCTCGATGCCGCGCAGCAGGGGGTCGTCGGGAGCCGTCTCGGGGGCGCCGGCCAGGTCGTCGTCCCAGTTCGGCCCCCAGCGCAGGCTCATCTCCTTGCCGGTCAGCTGGGAGCGGGGACGCGACACCGGGTCACGCTCCGAGAGCGGGGCCTCGATCAGCGTCTCGTAGTCGTAGGTCCAGGGCTCGTAGTAGTCGTCGATGGTGGGCAGGTCGGGGTTCCAGAAGATGCTGATCAGCTTGCGGATCTGGCCCCCGGCCTTGAGCCGCAGCCGACCCTTCCCGTCCAGCTCCCAGCCGCCCCGCCAGCGCTGGTTGTCCTCCCAGCGCCGGGGGTAGCCCAGGCCGGGCTTGGTCTCGACGTTGTTGAACCAGACGTACTCGGTGCCGGGGCGGTTGGTCCAGACCTGCTTGCAGGTGACGCTGCAGGTGTGGCAACCGATGCACTTGTCCAGGTTCATGACCATGGCGACCTGCGCCCGGACCCTCATCAGAACACCACCTCCTGGCGCCGCTTGCGGACCACCGTGATCTCGTCCCGCTGGGAGCCGGTCGGCCCGTAGTAGTTGAACCCGAAGCTGAGCTGGGCGTAGCCGCCGACCAGGTGGGTCGGCTTCCAGACGATCCGGGTGAGCGAGTTGTCGGTGCCCCCGCGGTTGCCGACCAGCTCCGTCCGGGGCACGTTCAGGTGCCGGTCCTTGGCGTGGTACATGACACAGACGCCCTTCGGCACCCGGTGGGTGACCACCGCCCGGCAGGCGATGATGCCGTTGCGGTTGCAGGCCTCGATCCAGTCGTTGTCGCGCACCCCGATCGCGGCCGCGTCCTCGGGGGAGAGCCAGAGCACCGGGCCGCCCCGGAAGAGGGTCAGCATGTGGAGGTTGTCCTGGTACTCGGAGTGGATCGACCACTTGGAGTGCGGGGTCAGGTAGCGCACGGTCACCTCGACTGCGCCCGGCAGCCCCGAGCCCTGATCCCCGAAGTGGCGTCGGTAGTCGAGCGGGGGCCGGAAGACGGGCAGCATCTCGCCCAGCTCCCGTACCCACTCGTGGTCCAGGTAGAGGTGCTGGCGCCCGGAGAGGGTGTGCCAGGGCTTTCGTCGCTCGACGTTGATGGTGAAGGGCGCGTAGCGGCGCTGGTGGGACTCGATCCCCGACCACTCCGGCGAGGTGATCACGGTCCGGGGCTGGACCTGGACGTCGAAGAAGGTGAGCCGGTCGCCGGCCCGGGTCCCGGCCAGGTCGGCCAGGGGCACGCCGCAGCGTTCCTCCAGGTGTCGGAACCCCTCCACGGCCAGGCGGCCGTTGCAGGTGCCGGAGAGGACGAGGATGGCCTCCGCCACCTGCTCGGCGCTGTCCAGGCGGGGGCGGCCGTGGCAGGGGCCGCCGCGCACCAGGCCGTGCTTGCTGGCCAGGTAGCGGACCTCCTCCCGCGGCGTCCAGGCGGCGCCCTTGGTCTGGTTGCCCAGCCGCTCCAGGAGCGGGCCCAGCGAGCGCATCCGGTCGGCCACGGCGCCGTAGTCGCGCTCCACCACCACCAGCCGGGGCATGGTCCGGCCGGGGATCGGCTCGCACTCGCCCGCCCGCCAGTCCCGCACCTCGCCCAGCGGCTGGGCGACCTCGTCCGGGGTATCGTGCAGGAGCGGCGCCGCCACCACGTCCCGGCGCACGCCCAGCCTGGCGCGGGCCAGGGCGCTGAACCGATCGGCGATCAGGTTGAAGATCTCCCAGTCGGTCTTCGCCTCCCAGGGCGGCGGCACCGCCTGGTTGAAGGTGTGCACGAAGGGGTGCAGGTCGGTGGTGGAGAGGTCGTACTTCTCGTACCAGGTGGCCGCGGGCAGGACCACGTCGCTGAAGAGGGCGTTGGAGGTCATGCGGAAGTCGAGCGTGCAGAGCAGGTCGAGCTTGCCCACCGGGGCCTCGGGCCGCCACACCACCTCCCTCGGCCGGCGCTCGGGGGGCGTCTCCTCGGCCCGCACCGCCGGGTCGGAGGTGCCCAGCAGGTGCTTGAGGAAGTACTCGTGGCCCTTGCCCGAGGAGCCGAGCAGGTTGGAGCGCCAGACCGTGAGCACCCGCGGCCAGCTCTCGGGGGCGTCGGGGTCCTCGGCGGCGAAGCGCAGGCGGCCGGCGCGCAGCTCCCCGACCACGTGCTCCTCGATCGAGCGCCCCGC
>DASRBU010000369.1:0-4069 GCA_035653475.1 Candidatus Dormiibacterota bacterium
CGCGGACGCCGGCGGCTCCTCCTGGGCCTGGGCGCCGCCGCCTTGCTCCCCGGCCTGGCCGACTGGTGGCGCCTCCGCCCCTCGCTCTCGCCGCCCGCCTTCGCGGCCGCGAGCCTGCTCGACGACCTGGCCTACCAGGCGGGGCTGTGGCTCGGCTGCCTGCGCGAGCGCACCCTCGCCCCCTTCCTGGTCGAGCTCCGCCTCGCCCGGCGGCGGCGCTGAGCGGGAGGCCATCGCGGACCCGGGGGGCCGCCGGCCGCCTCACCCGCCGGCCGCGGCCGGATCGGCACCGGCCCGACCCCGGATGCGCGGCGCGCGCTCCTGGCCGGCCGCCACTGGATCCCCTCTCGGCACCTGGAGAGGCCACCGAGCAGCTCGTGGTCCCGCCGATCGAGCCCGCGGCGGCCCGACCCGGCTGGGAGCACGGACCGCCCGATGCAGCCGGCGCCACCGGCTCGAGACACCGTCCCTGGCCGACCTTCAGAGGTAGCCCCGCCGCTCCAGCAGCTCCACGATCCTGGCCGCCACCTCCTCGGCCGGCCCGGTGACCAGGCGGTGGTCGGAGCGGCCCTCCTCGTCCCCCTCCAGTCCCACCACGGCCGCGATCCGGGCCTCGGCCGGCAGGGTCGGGTCCGGCGCCATGGCCCCGGCCCGGGGCGGCACCGGCCGCGGCGGCCGGTGGCCGAGCAGGCGGGCCCGCGGCCGGTCGGTCCCGACCGCCGGCAGGACCGGGACCTCCGTCGCGGCGGCGGCGAGCAGGGCCGCCGGGCCGGCCGCGCGCGGCGACACCACCCCCGGCTCCACCCCCACCACGGCCGGCAGGACCAGGACCAGCTCCTCTCTGGCCCCCCGTTCGAGCCGCCGGCGGACCGTGATCGTTCCCGCCTCCGGCCCCGGCTCCAGGTGCTCCACCGCCGTCGCCTGGGCCAGATCGAGCGCGCCGGCCAGGTAGGGGGCGATGGGTCCGGGACCCTGGTCGCCGGAGCGCTGCGGTGCCAGGAGCAGGTCGAACGACCACCGGGAGAGCGCGACGGCCAGGGAGGCGAGGTCGGGCACCCGGGCCACCCGGGCCCCGGGGGCCACGGCCAGGCAGCAGCGCAACAGCGTCTCCGCACCCGCTCCCAGGCCGAGGAGGGCCTCCACCCTCCCCAGCCGCAGCCCCAGCTCCAGCGCCTCCAGGCTGCCCCCGGCGGGCAGGAGGGCGGCCCGTGACCAGTCGATCCGGCCCGAGACCGGGTCCACCTCAATCGAGGCCGGGTCCCAGCCCTGCTCCACCACCACCGTCACCCGCATGCCGTCGTCTCAGGCGTCCCGGAAGGCCACGCCGTAGCCCCCGCCCGGATAGCGCCAGCGGATCGCCCCCTCCCGGTTGCAGGCCAGGTAGCAGGTGCCGCACTCGAAGCACTGCTCGTAGCTGAAGACCACGGTGCCGTCCGAGAGCGGGGTGAAGAGGCCGGCCGGGCAGGCGGTGACGCAGGCGTGGAGCGAGCACTCCCGGCAGATCTCCCCGTTCACCACGATGTGGGGCTCGGGGTCGGGCCGAAAGCGCACCGTGCTCAGCCGCTCCTGGAGCGTGATCATGAGCTCTCGATCCTCCTCACCATCCGACTCACCATCCGAACGCTCGCCCGGCCGCGTAGAGGTCGCGGAGGGCCCGCCCGAGGGGGACGCCCGCCCGCCGCAGCTCCTCACGGGCCAGCGCCAGCAGCTTGCGCCGCGGCCGTCCGCGCGAGGCCAGGGCCTGCTCGGCCAGCCGCGTCATCACCCCCGGGTACACGTTCTGCATCCGCTCCGACATCACGAACCCGGGCGCTCGGCGGTAGCGCCGCAGGTCCCGGAGCACGAAGCTCTCCCGCAGGCGGCGCTCGTAGGCGGCGAGCCGACGCCGGTCCCAGCACCCGGCGGCCACCGCCTCGGCGGCGACCTCGCCTGCCGCCCGCCCGGAGGCGATGGCGAAGTTGATCCCCTCCAGGTAGAGGCCGGCGGCGAAGCAGAGCCCGGCCGCGTCGCCGGCCACCAGGATGCCGTCGCCGAAGAGCCGGGGCACCATGGCCAACCCCGCCTCCGGGACCATGTGGGCCGAGTACTCGACCAGGCGGGCGCCGCGGACCAGGGGGGCCACGCTCGGGTGGGCGCGGAACCGGTCCATCAGCTCGTAGGCGGGGACCCGTCGTTCGGCCAGCGAGGCGACCTGGACGATCACGCCCAGGGACAGGCTCTCCAGGTTGGTGTAGAGGAAGGCGCCGCCCTTGACCTCACCGGTGACCTCGCCCACGAACTCGTAGGTCACCCCCTCGTCGCCGCTCACCCCGAAGCGCTCCTCGATCAGGCGGCGGTCGAGGGCCAGCACCTCCTTCACCCCGAGGGCGACCTGGTGGCCGTGCAGCTCCCGGCGCAGGCCCGCCTCCCGGGCCAGGAAGGAGTTGACGCCGTCGGCGGCGATCACCACCGCCGCCTCGATCTCGCCCTCCGGGCGCCGGGTCCGCACCCCCGCCACCCGGCCGCCCTCCCAGAGCAGCCCGTCCACCACCGTCGAGCAGAGCAGGCTCGCCCCCGCCTCGGCCGCCCGCTCGGCCAGCCAGCGGTCGAAGCGGGGTCGGAGCAGGGTGACCCCGTTCAGGGGGGGCCGCGCCCAGTCGGCGGTGCGGAAGTCGACGGAGAGCGAGGCGGTGGCCGAGGTGAGGCCGATCACGCGGCGGACCAGGCGCCGCTCCACCGGGGCCTCGCGCCAGAACTCGGGCAGGAGCGACTCCAGCACCTGAGGCGCGTAGAAGGCGGCGCCGGACACGTTCTTGGCCCCCGGGTACTCGCCACGCTCCACCAGCAGCACCCGGCACCCGGCCCGCGCCGCCACCAGGGCGGCGGTGCTCCCGGCCGGTCCGGCCCCGACCACGACCACGTCGAAGCGGAGCCGGCTCATCCGGCCCCTCGCCGCTGGCGCAGGCGCCGGACCAGGGCCGGCACCACCTGGCCCGCGTCCCCGACCGCGGCCAGGGTGGCCCGGGCCATCATCGGGCAGGCGGGGTCGGTGTTCACGGCCACGACGGTCTCCGCCTCCCGGATGCCGCCCAGGTGTTGGGTGGCGCCCGAGATCCCGATCGCCAGGTAGAGCCGTGGCGCCACCTGCTGGCCGGTGGTGCCGATCTGGCGCTCGAAGGGGACCCAGCCCCGGTCGGCCAGCGGCCGGCTGGCGCCCACCGCCGCGCCCAACAGGCGGGCCAGCTCCTCGACCGCGGGCAGCAGGTCGCGGGAGCCGATGCCCAGCCCGGCGGCGACGATCCGCTCCGCCTCCGCCAGCGGCACCGAGCCCGGGTCGGGCGGGAGGCGGCGCCGGCGGCGGGGACGCGCGCTCGCCGCGGGAAGCTCCAGGGGCACGACCTCGGCCGGGCCGGAGCGGGGCCGGGGGGCGCCGCGCCCTCCCGGCCGCAGGGCGACCACCGCCGGCGGTCCAGCCGGCACCAGCCAGCGCTCCTGGGCCCGGTCGTCGTGCGCCCAGCGTTCCACCACCAGATCGGCCGCCGGCCCCTCGCCAGCGGCCAGGACCCGGGCGCAGTCCAGGAGGCAGACGCCGCCCAGCCCGGCCGCCAGGCGCGGGGCCAGGTCGTTGCCGGCGGCGGTGCCGGCCACCAGGAAGACTCGGGGCGGCGGGAGCCCGGTCAGGGCGGCGGCCAGGGCCTCGACCCCACCGGCGGGGTCCGCGACCAGCACCCGTGCCGCCCCGGCCGTGGCCAGCGTCCCCGGGTCGGCCGCGGCCGTCACCGCCCAGACCTCGCCGCCCAGCGCTTCGGCCAGCTCGGCGGCGTCGCCCACGACCTCGGGGTCCTCCTCGACCCAGGCCACGACGGCGGCCCCGCTCACAGCCCCATCGCCACCCGATGGCCCTCCACCACCGCGTTCTCCGCCCGGCGGGGGGCGACGCAATCACCGGCCCGGTGGACCTCGACCCGGCCCTTCAGGGCGAGGTACAGCTGTTCCTCGGGCCGGCCGTGGTCGGCCACCACCACGTGGTCGAAGGGTCCCAGCTCCAGCTGCCGGCCCGAGTAGGCCTCGACCACGCGCACCCGGTCCT
>DASRBU010000370.1:0-2418 GCA_035653475.1 Candidatus Dormiibacterota bacterium
TCCCGAACAGGCGGTGGGCGTCCTCCGACGGCGGCCGGCGTCCGCGCGGCCAGCGCCCACGGGCCTTGCCGAGATCGCGGCCGAAGCGCTGGTCGCCGAGCACCAGGCGGACGTCCTCGTAGCGCGTCACCATCCACGCCACCAGCCCGTTGGGGAGCGGCAGCCGCCACACCGGGGCCACCTCCCGCAGCTTCGCGTAGGCGGGATAGGGGTCCGGGTCGTACACGGGATCGCGGGGGTCGGTGAGGTCGGTCGCTCGGCTCGTCATCGGCTCTGGCCCCATCCGGTCGCGCTGGCGAACGCTCTTTTACCAACGTACGCCATCGGGAGGAGAGGGACGGGAGCGGCGAGGGGACGGCACGGCAGGAGGCGGCGCCGGCGGTCGCGCGAGACCATCGGGAGGGCGGCGGGCTCGGCCCCGTGGTCGAGGCCGGGGCAGGGTGCCCCGAGAGCCCTCGCCGGTCGGGGCAGGGGCCGCCCTAGGGCAGCAGGGGCCGGCCGATGACCTCCTCCAGGCGTCGACCCGCCCGGCGCGCGGCGCCCTCGGGGACGGCGCCCTTGGGGGCGGCGCCCTTGGGGGCGGCCCCCAGGTAGCGGCTCCCCACCTCCGAGTCGCCCAGCAGCTCCGCCGCCGGCCGCACCGGTCCCACCCGGCCCAGCTCCATCACCGCCCCCCGGTCGGCGATCCGGAGCGCGGCGCTGGCGTTCTGCTCCACCAGCAGGATCGCCATCCCCTCCCCGCGCAGGACCCTCAGCGTCTCCAGCACCGCGCCCGCGGCCAGGGGCGCCAGGCCCAGCGAGGGCTCGTCCAGCATCAGCGCCCGCGGCTCCCGGACCAGGGCGCGGGCGATGGCCAGCATCTGCTGCTGCCCGCCCGAGAGCACTCCCGCCGGCCGCCGGGAGAGCTCGCGCAGGGCGGGGAAGAGCTCGAAGCAGCGTCCCAGGCGGCGGCGGCCCTCGGCCGAGTCCGGCCGGGCCAGCCCGTGGAGCCCGAGGCGGAGGTTCTCGGCCACGGTCAGCCCGGCGAAGAGCTGGCGGCCCTCGGGCACCAGGGCCAGCCCCAGCCGGGCCCGGCGGTGCGCGGGCAGGCCGGTGAGGTCGGCGCCGTCCAGGCGCACGGAGCCGGCCCGGGCGGGGTGGAGCCCGGCCAGGCAGCGCAGCAGGGTGGACTTGCCGGCACCGTTGGCCCCCACCAGGGCCAGGACCCGCCCCGACTCCACCTCCAGCGAGACCTCGCGCAGGACGGTGACGGGACCGTAGCCGGCGACCAGCCCCCGCACGGAGAGGCTCATCCCGATCCTCCCAGGTAGGCCTCGAGCACCGCTGGCTCCCGGCGCACCCGCTCCGGCGGCCCGTCCGCGATCACCGTCCCGGCGTCCAGCACCAGCACCCGGTCGGAGATGGCCATCACCAGGCCCACGTTGTGCTCGATCACCGTGATCGTGCAGCCGCTCTCCCGCACCGCCACCAGCATCTCCGCCAGGGCCCGGGTCTCGCTCTCGTCCAGGCCGGCCGCGGGCTCGTCCAGGAGCAGCAGCCGGGGCCCCCCGGCCAGGGCCCGGCCCACCTCCACCAGCCGCTGCAGGCCGGCGGGCAGGTCCCCGGCCCGGCGCTCCCCCAGGTGGGCCAGACCCAGGAAGTCCAGCACCCGCGCCGCCCGCTGGCCCAGCGCCGCCTCCTCGCGTCGGGCCCGGGGCAGCCGCAGCCCGGCGGCCAGGAACCGCGAGCGGACCTGGTGCTGGGCGCCGAGGGCGACGTTCTCCAGCACGGTCAGGGAGGGCACCAGCCGAGCGGCCTGGAAGGTCCGCATCAGGCCGAGGGCGGGGAGACGATGGGGGGGCAGGCCCAGGATGCTCCGCCCCTGGAAGCGGACGCTGCCCGCGTCCGGCCGGGTGAGCCCGGTCACCACGTCGAGCAGGGTGGTCTTGCCAGCCCCGTTGGGGCCGATCACGGCCCGGATCTCGCCCTCCTCCACCTCGAAGCCGACCCCGTCCAGCGCCCGCACCCCCCCGAACGACCGGACCAGGCCCGCCACCTCCAGCAGCGCGCTCACCTTCGCCCCCTGGCCAGCGTCTCCCAGGCCCGCCGGACGCCGCCCCAGAGCCCGGCCGGGAAATAGGTCACCACCAGGACCAGGACGATCCCGCCGATCAGGGGCTCGTAGAGCGCCACCGCCTGGCCGGCCCGGGGCAGGAGCTGGAGGAGGACCACGCCCAGGAGCGGGCCGAGCAGCGAGCGGGGGCCGCCCAGGGCCAGCATCACGACCAGGCTGAAGGCCACCGTGACCGCGATCAGGTCCGGGGAGAAGAAGCGGAAGTAGTCGGCGTAGACGCTGCCCGCCACCGAGGCGTAGACGGCGGAGAGGACCAGGGCGCGGGTCTTGAACGCCCCCGGGTCGACGCCCAGCACCGCCGCCGC
>DASRBU010000371.1:0-6782 GCA_035653475.1 Candidatus Dormiibacterota bacterium
GCTCCTGCTGGCCGTCCCCAGCGCCCCGGCCAAGGCGATCGCCATCTGGGCGGCGGGCTACGTGCTCTTCGCCACCAACCTCTCACACGTGATCGTGAGCGCGGCCATCCTCTTCGTCGGCTTCGCCCCCTCCGGCCACGATCTGGCCGACGTCGCTCGCTACGTCGGGGTGACCAGCCTGGGCAACCTGGCCGGAGGGCTGGGCCTGGTCACCTGCTTCCGCCTGGCCCAGGTCTGGGAGAAGCGGCGGCAGCGCCGGCAGCCGGGGGGCCGGTAGGGGGAGGGGACCAGCGCCGGCCCGGTGAGGGCACTCGAACCGTGGTTCCAGCTCCCGGCATCGGGGGCCGGGCCGCCGGCGGTGCCCGGCGAGGATACCGAATCCGCCTCGAGGCGGTGGGGACGGGCCAGGTCCGTGTCAGGGGTCGATCAGGCCCAGCTCCCGGGCCCGGGCCACCGCCTGGAGCCGGGAGTGGGCGTCCAGCTTGCCGATCAGGCTGCGCACGTGGCTGCGCACCGTGGAGTAGCGGATGCGCAGGCGGTGGGCCACGGTCCGGTTGTCCAGGCCCGTCGCCAGCAGGCCCAGGATCTCTCGCTCGCGCGGGGTGAGCCGGTCCTGGTGGCGGCCCGCCTCCTCCCGTGCGCGGCGGCGCTGGTAGTCCAGGAGCCCTGCCAGGGTGGCGGGGGGGAACAGGGTCTCGCCCCGGGCCGCCCGCCGGACGGCACCGACCAGCTCGGGGGCGCTCCGGCTCTTGTGGAGGAAGCCGCACGCCCCCGCCTCGACCGCGCCCAGCAGGCAGGAGGGGCGGTCGTCGACGCTGAGGAAGAGCAGGGCCGCGCGGCTCCCGCCCTGGCGCAGGGCCGCGGCCAGTTCGGAGCCGCTCAGGTCGGGGAGGTGGAAGTCGATCAGGACGACGTCGGGACGGGTCGCGGCCGTCAGGCGCAGGGCCTCGGCCCCGGTCGTGGCCAGCCCCACCACCCGGAGGTCGGGCTCGTCCTCGAGCAGCGTCCGCATCCCCTCGGCCACCATCCGGTGGTCCTCGACGATGAGGACGCGGACCGGCCTCATGGCCAGGACGAGGAGAGCCGGGGCGGCAGCCAGCACTCCACCGTGGTGCCGCGACCAGGTCGGCTGGTCACCCGGCAACGCCCCCCTGCCGCCTCCACGCGCTCGTGCAGGCAGCGAAGACCGAGGTGGCCGGGGGCGGGAGCGGCGGTGAAGCCCTGTCCGTCGTCCGTCACCCGCAGCCTGATCCCGCCTTCCTCCTCCTCCAGGGAGACGTGGACCGTGCTCGCCGCGGCGTGGCGCCGGATGTTGGCCAGGGCTTCGCGGGCGACCCGGTAGAGGGTTCGGCCGACCGCCTCCGGCGGCTCCCGGGAGAGCCTGGCCTCGAGCTCGCCGCGGATCCCGCCGTCGGCTTCCAGCCCGGTCAGCAACCGGGTCAGGGCGGCGATCAGGCCGTCGGCGCCCGCGGGCTCCGGGGAGCAGCGGCCGGCGATCGCGGTCCGCATGCCCTCCTCGGCCAGGCGCAGGTTGTGGTCGAGCCGATCGAGGACGGCCGGATCCGGGGCCTGGTGGGGACGGGAACGGAGGTGCTGGGCCGCCAGCGCCGCCGCGGCCAGCGCCTGGAGGGGCTCGTCGTGGAGGTCCCGTGCCATCCGGTCTCGCTCCCGGTCCCGGATGGCGCGGGAGACGGCGCGCAGCCGCTCTCGGTCCCGCCGGCGGTGCTCGAGGCCGGAGGCCACCAGGGACGCCGCCGCGACCAGGAACTCGGCGGTGCGTGGGCCGAAGGGATGGGGTCCGAAGGCGCCGAGCAGCCCGATGGGGCCACGGCGGCCGGCGATGAGCGCCGTCATGCCGCACCGCACACCGTGGCGCCGGAAGAGGGCGGAGCGCTCCGTGTCCAGACCGAGCACCACCCCCTCGCCCATGCGCTCGGGCCAGGGCCGGAGCACGAGCGCGGTGCGTCCGGCCAGGGCGGCCATCCAGCCGGTGCCGGACCGGAGCAGGAGCGTGCCCCGGTCGTCGTCCGTCCATTCCAGCACGCACGCGGCCTCGATCCCCAGCGCCTGCGCCACCGCCGCCGCCGTGGCGTGGAAGAGGCAGGGGGTGGGGGCGTCGGAGCGGATCAGCCGGCCCAGCTCGACCAGCCCACCTCGACGCCGGCTCGTCCCCGATCCCGCCCGGAGGACCTGCGCGGCCACCACCGGTCTCCGCTCAGGCTCGGTCCCGCAGCCCCTCGACTCCAGCACCAGAACTCCCGATCCATGGCCGCCGCCCTCCCTCCTGGTCTCAAACTACCGATCCGATCCCGAGCCGTGTCAACCGGCTATCCGGGCTCGCCTCCGCCGCCGGCCGGCATCAGCTCGCGGAGGGCGACCTCGACCTCGCGTCGCAGCCCCAGGTAGAGGGGGACGTCGCGCTGGGTGTAGCGCCGGACGTCCGCCGTCCGCAGGGCCTCCAGGCAGTCCACCAGCTCCTCCAGGCTCTCCGCCTCCAAGGCCACCACGTGCTCGTGGTCGCCCAGCCCGAAGGCGCGCAGGGTGTTCGCCCGCACCCGGAAGGCGCGTCCCAGCCGGCCGTGCTCGGCCATCATCCGGCGCCGGTCCTCCTCTGGCAGCAGGTACCACTCCGGGGTCTTGACGAACGGGTACACGGCCGCGTACCGGCCCGGCCGCTCCCCGCGCAGGAAGGCGGGCTGGTGATCGGGGGCATAGCGGGAGGGCGCCCCGAACCCGAGGTAGACGTCGCGCGCCTCCAGGTGAGGCCCGAGGCCGGTCTCCCGGAGCCGCAGGAGCAGGCCGCGCACGCCCTCCAGGTCTCCGCCCACCAACCAGAGCATGAGGTCGGCGTCGGGCCGGACGCCGGTCAGGGAATAGGCGGCCCGCAGACGGGTCTCGTGCGCCCCGAGGTCGGTCAGGACGGCGATGGCTTCCTCGACCGCCGCCCGGCGGGCGACCCGGTCCAGCAGCCGCCAGCTCGGTCGCAGGCGGTAGATCCAGAACCCGGCCAGGACGGACGCGGTCATGTGCCGGGCGGGTCCATGCCCAGCGAGGGAGGCGCGCCCCGCCGCACGGCGGCCACCAGCAGGGAGCCGTAGGCGCCCTCCGGGCCCTCCGAGCGCAGGCGCTGCAGCGAGGGCCGGAGCAGCCGGTCGACCAGGCGGCCGGTGAGCGACTCCACTGCCTCCAGCTCGGCCCCCGACCACCCCCGGCGCCGGACGGCGTCCGCCACCTCCCGTCGTCGCAGCTCCTCCGCCCAGGCCCGAAGGGCGGCCATGCCGGAGGCGACGCGGCGGGCGCGCAGCCAGGCGACCGCGTCCTCCACCGCCCGCTCGACGATCGCCTCCGCCGCCCGGATCTGGCTCCGGCGTTGCTCCCGGTTGCGCTGGCAGCGCTCCTCCAGGTCGGAGAGGTCGATCACCTGGAGCCCGGGCGGCCCGGTGACCGGGCGCCGGAGGTTGGGCGGCATCCCCAGGTCGACCACGGCCAGCGGCCGGCGACGGAGCTGGCCGGGGGCCACCACCCCGCCGGTGGAGACGGCGCCCACCACCAGGTCGGCGGCGTCCAGACACTCCTGCAGCGCCTCCCAGCCCCGGACCTCGCGCCCGGAGGCGGGGGCCGGACCGCGCCGGACCTGGATCAGACGCGCCGGCCTCCTCCCGGCCAGGGCCCTGAGCATCCGCTCGGCGGCGTCGCCTCCGCCCAGGACGACCGCGACCCGGCCCTCGAGGCCGCCCAGCGCCGTCGCGGCCAGCTCCACCGCGGCCCCGAAGAGGGAGAGGCTGCCGCGGGCGAGGCCGGTCTCGGCCCGAACCCGGCGGCCCACGTGCAGGGCGGTTCGCCCCAGCCAGCCGAAGAGCGGGCCCAGGCGCCCCACCCGCTCGGCGGCCTCCAACGCCGTCCCCAGCTGGCCCAGGATCTCGGTCTCCCCCAGGGCGGCGGAGTCGAGGCCGGCGGCGACGCGGAAGAGGTGGGCGAGGGCGGTGCGGCCGCGCAGCTCGCGCACCCAGGGCCGAAGCTCGGGCTCCTCCATCCCTCGGAGCCTGGCCAGCCACGCCGCCGGGCCCGGCTCGCCCACCTGGTACAGCTCGAGGCGCTGGCAGGTGGCGAGGAGCAGGGCCTCGCCCTGCGGCAACCGGCTCAGGGCCTCGGGGACGGCGGCCGCGGGCAGCGCCAGCCCGGCCGGCGCCCGGCGCAGGTCGATCGACGCCGCCCCCACCTCGACCGCGGGCTCGGCTTCGCCCGCGCTGGCTGCGCTCACAGGGGCGATACAAGCACGGCCTCCGGATGCGCGGTGTGAGCCCGATTACCGATCCCTGCCGGAGCTCGTGTGATCGGCGTCACGTGCGCGCCAGCGATGCCTGAGTAGGGTCGGGGAGAGCGTCGTCCGCTCACCTGGGAGCAGCTCTGGATGTACGAGAAGATCTACGTGCCGGTCGACAACTCCGATCACTCCGACGCGGCCATCGAGATCGCGGTGAGGCTGGCCCGCGCCGGCGGTGCCCGCGTCATCGGCTGCCACGTGTACGCGGCCCGCATGCACGACGTCCGCTTCAAGCAGATGGAGTACACGTTGCCCGAGGAGTATCGGGACGAGCAGGAGCTGGAGCGACAGCGCAAGATCCACGACTCGCTGATCACCCGCGGGCTCCAGCTCATCTCCGATTGCTACCTGGACAAGCTGGGGGCGATCGCGGCCCGGGCCGGGGTGTCGAGCGACTACAAGACCTTCGACGGCAAGAACTGGGAGTGCCTGGTCAAGGACGTCCACGACTCCGACTACGACCTGATCGTGATGGGGGCGCTGGGCATGGGCGCGGTCAAGGACAGCCAGCTGGGCAGCGTGGCCGAGCGCGTCACGCGTCGGGTCCGGACCGACGTCCTGGTCGTGCGCGATCCGCAGAGCGCACGGGAGACCGCCTCCGATCGCATCGTGGTCGGGATCGACGGCAGCCCGCAGTCGTTCGCCGGGCTCGGGACCGCGATCGAGCTGGGCCGCGTCTTCCGCAAACGGGTGGAGGCGGTGGCCGTCTACGACCCCTACCTGCACTACTGCATGTTCAACGGCATCGTCGAGGTGCTGAACGCCGAGGCCTCCCGGGTCTTCCGCTTCAAGGAGCAGGAGCAGCTGCACGAGGAGATCATCGACTCCGGGCTGGCCCAGATCTACCAGTCGCACCTCCGGGTGGCCGCCGACCTGGCCGCCCGCGAGGGCGTGCAGCTGAAGACCACCCTGCTCGACGGCAAGGCCTTCAAGAAGATCCTCCAGTACCTGCGCGAGGACCCCCCCTGGCTCTACGTCGGTGGCCGCATCGGGGTCCACTCCGCGCCCGACATGGACCTTGGCAGTACCTCGGACAACCTGCTCCGGCTGGCTCCCTGCAACGTCCTCCTCTCCAGCCGCAGCCACGTGCCGCCGGTGGACGTCCAGGCCGAGGCCAGCCTGACCTGGACCGAGGAGGCGCTGGGCCGGATGGAGGCGGTGCCGGCGCACGTCCGGGGGGTGGTCCGAACCGCGATCAGCCGCTTCGCCCTGGAGCGGGGGCACTCGGTGATCAGCTCCTCGGTCTTCGCCGCCGCCGTGCGCGAGATCATGCCCGAGCGCGCCGCCGCCCTCGGGGTGGAGGAGGAGGCCGCTCCCCGGCCCGCCTCCATGGCCGAGGCAGCGGCGGCGGACACCTGGCTCTGCCGCGGCTGTGGGCGCCCGGCCGCCTTCAGCGGCCGGCCCGAGACCTGCGCCGTGTGCGGCGCGACCGACTTCCAGCGCCTGGACAAGGCGGACCTCAGCGCGGACACCGCGGTCGAGGAGGAGGCGGCGTTCGACGGCTTCAAGGTGCGCTGGGCGGTGGAGGCGAAGCGAGTGCTGGAACGCGTGCCCAGGGGCTACGAGCGCCGCCGGGTCAAGGCCCGGATCGAGAAGCTGGCCCGTACCCATCGGCTGCCCGTGATCGACGCCGGGTTCGCGGAGGCGAACCTGGAGGATGCCTACCTCCCGGTGGCGGAGGCGGTGGGGGAGGGGTCGGCCCCGGTCTGGACCGACGAGGCCGACCGGCGTCTGGAGCGGGTCCCGGCCGGCTTCATGCGCACCCTGGCCCGGACCAAGGTCGAGGACTTCGCCCGCCGCATCGGATCGTCGCGCATCACCCTGGAGGTGGCCGAGGGCGGCCTGGCCGAGGCCCGGGAGGCCATGGCCCAGGCCCTGGAGGCCTACGGCCCGGGCGCCGAGGAGGCGGCCCGCCGGGTGCCGGGCCACGGCGTGGTGCCGACCGCCCCCGGGGTCGAACGACCCTCACCGGGCTGGACCGAGGACGGCATCCGCCGGCTGAACGAGATCGAGATCCGGGCGGCGACCCGCTTCGACCCCTCCCGGGCCCGGGAGATGGCGCGCCACGCGGCCGAGTCACGGGCGGCCCGGACCGGGGAGGCCATCAACGCCGTCTTCCTGGAGCGGCTGGGGCTGAAGCTGGGCTACGGCCACCCGCTCTCGGACCGGACCTTCCAGCACCGCTTCACCTGGACGCCCGAGGCCGAGGCCCGGCTCGCCCGGGTGCCCGAGTTCTGCCGTGAGCTGACCCGCTGGCGGGTGGAGTGGACGGCCTTCAGGCGCGGGCTGGGCGACGTGATCACCCCCGAGGTGATGGAGGCCAAGTACGAGAGCTGGGCCGGCGTCTCGCGCGAGATCGAAGCCCGGGGCCCGGAGATGGAGTGGGACGAGGCCGCGAGCCGGCGGCTGGCCCGGGTGCCGGAGGCGGTGCGGGGTGCGGTCGTCCAGGCGGTCGAGG
>DASRBU010000372.1:0-4340 GCA_035653475.1 Candidatus Dormiibacterota bacterium
TAGATGCGCGTCAGGTGGACCTCGACCGTGCGAGGGCTCAGGAAGAGTCGCTCGGCCACCTCCCGGGTGGTGGCCCCCGAGGCCGTGAGCAGGGCCACCTGCAGCTCCTGAGGCGTCAGCTCCTCGATGGGGCCGAGACCGCGCCGGCGCACGGTCGCGCCGCTGGCCCGTAGCTCCTGCCGGGCCCGCTCCGCCCACTGCCGTGCGCCGTGGAGCTCGAAGACCTCCTGGGCGGCGTCGAGCCGGGCCCGCGCCGCCCGGCGATGGCCCCGACGGCGCAGCCGCTCACCCCAGCTGAGCAGGACGCGTGCTCGCTCCAGCGGCGAGACCCGGTCGGTGCAGGCCCGTACCGCCGCCGAGAAGCGGTCGTCGACCGCCTCGTCCCCGGCCAGGAGGGCCCGGCCGCGGGCGACCACGCTTCGGGTCCAGTCACCCAGCCCTTCCCATCGCTCCAGTCCGGCCAGCGTGGCCCAGGCCTCGGCCTGCCGGCCCGTCCGCACCAGGGCCTCGAGCAGGTCGCCGGCGCAGGCGAGGACCACGGGATTGGGGCCGGCTCCCTGCTCGGCCGCGAGCAGCAGCTCGGCTGCCCGTTCTGGATGGCCGAGGCTCAGCTCGAGGTGGCCCAGGGCCGCCCTGGCCCTGGCCAGGGTGGCGGTGTCCCCGGCGGCGACGGCGCCCTCCACGGCAGCCGCCGCCAGCGAGCGGCATTCCTCCTCGTTGCCGATGCGCGCCTCCAGCTCCGCCTGCTGGCAGTGGCGTCGCCAGGCGCCGGGACCGGAGGGACCGACGAGCTGGAGGCCCTCACCCGTCAGTGCCCGCGCCTGGAGCAGACGCCCCTGCCGGAGCTCGAGCTCGGAGAGCGCGGAGAGGACGAAGGCCAGGGCCACCACGGAGCCGGCGCGTCGCTCTCGCTCGGCGGCCGCCTCGAGGACCCGGCGGGCCCTCTCGTGCTCCTCCGCCAGCACCAGGACCCCGGCCAGCCGGGCGACCGAGCGGGCGTCCGCGCCGGGCACCCGGTCGAGGATCTCGAGGGCCAGCCTCCGGGCCTCGGCCACCTCGCCCTCGAGCAACCGGAGCCAGGCGTGGACGGCCTGGGCGGGGGTCCTGGCCTCGATCGGCCGGCCCTCCAGCAGCGCCAAGGCCCGCCTCACCAGCGGCCTCGCGGCCTCGATCTCCGGGCGATCCAGGAGGTAGCGGGCCGCCTGGGTGAGCAGGCCCGAGGCCCGGACGGGATCCAGCTGCCGGACCCGGTCGGCCTCGGCCACCAGGGCCGGCGCCGGCATGGTCCCCTGCTGTCGGAAAGCGACGTTGGCCCCCTCCGAGACGAGATCGGCGCGTACCAGGGGGTCCTCGGCCAGGGCCAGTCCTTCCTCGACCAGCGCCTCCGCCTCGGCGACCATGCCCGCTGCCAGCGCCGCGCGGGCAGCCTTCAGGGTGCGCTGGGCCCGTCGGGTCGAGTCGGAGCTGAGCCGGGCGGCGGTGGCGAGGACCCTCGCCGCGGCCACGGTTCCGCCCCGCCGCTCCGCCCTCGCCGCCGACACCTCCAGGGCGGCAGCCACCTCCTCATCCGGTCCGGCCGCCGCCAGGGCGCGATGCCAGGCCGAGCGATCGGGATCGCTGAGCGACAGCGCCTCGGCCAGAGCCGCGTGCGCGCGTCGTCGGCGCTCGGGGTCCGCCCCGTGGTACACCGCCGACCGCATCAGCGGGTGGGAGAAGCGGAGGTTGGGCCCCTCGACCCGCAGCAGGCGGGCACGTTCCGCCTCGGAGGTGCCCGCCCAGCCTCCGCCGCAGGCGCGGACGACCTCGGCCACCGCCGGGCTGTCGTTGGCGGCGGCCACCAGCAGGGCCTCGCGGGCCGAATCGGACAGCTCCGCGATCTCGGCCAGGAAGGCCTGCTCGATCACCGAGGCGGCCCGCACCGGAGCCGGCAGCGGCTCCCGGCCGGCCAGCTGGGCGGCCGAGAGGGTGCGGGGCAGCTCGAGCAGGGCCAGCGGATTCCCCGCCACCTCGGCGACCAGCCGTTGGGCCACCTCCTCGGACACCGGGACCGGCGACTCCTGACGCAGGAGCGTCACCCCGGCCAGAGGCTCGAGCCCGCTCACGGGCAGCTCCGGGACGCCACCGAGATGGGCGCCGGCCGCCTCCTGGCTCCGCAGCGCGACGACGAGCGCCAGGCGCTGGGCGCCCAGCCGCCGAGCGGCGAAGCCCAGGGCCCGGGCCGAGTCGGCGTCCAGCCAGTGGGCATCGTCCACCACGCAGAGCACCGCCTCCCGCTCGGCCGCGGCCTCGAGCAGGCTCAGGGTGGCGGCCCCGATCTCCATCCCTCGGGCCTGAGGGACCGGGGCTAGGGCCAGCGCCCCCTCCAGGGCCCGTGCCTGGCGCTCAGGGATCTCCCCCAGGAGGCCGACCAGCGGCCACAGCAGCGCGTGCAGACCCGCGTAGGGCCAGCCGGCCTCGGCCTGGACCCCGACCGCCTGCAGCACCCGGAATCCCCGGGCTCGCTCCACCGCGTGGCGCAGGATCGCGGTCTTGCCGATCCCCGGCTCGCCGGTGAGCAGAAGCGCACCGGCCCGGCCCGATCGGGCCGCATCCAGGAGCGCCTCCACCCGGGCGCACTCGCGCTCCCGCCCCAACAACACGCCGGCCATCGTAGCGGCAGCGACGGGAGGCGGGGACCCCGGACACGGCTGCCGGGGCCCCGCCATGGGGGAAGGGAATCGAATGGCCTCGTGGAGCGGCGGGTGGGGGGAATCCGCCGCCGCCATCATGCTGGCCCGGAAGCGGGCCGCGTGGCGTACGTGGAGCCCGCAGTTCTGGTTGCGGGCCGGCCTCCGTCAGGGTCCGGGGAGCGGCCCGCGGCCACCGTGGCCGTGCCTCATCCCCGGCTCCCTCTGCCCAGGATCTCGTCCAGCCAGTCGAAGACCACCCCGGCCACGGCGCGGCCGAGCCCGTGTTGCTCGGGCTCGGCCCCGTCTTCGGCGGTGAACAGGACGTAGTCCTTGCGACCGCCCAGGCCCTCGTACAGCATCCTGGCCTGGTGACCGAGACGGACGTCCGTGGCCTGATCGCAGACCAGCGTGGGGCAGCGGATGCCGGAGGGGTCCAGACGGAATCCCAGCATGAGGTACAGGAATTCGCGGTGGCTGACGGTGCCGCAGGAGCGCAGGCCGCGTTCCCGGCTGAACCCGTGCTCGGGCCGGAGCGACGATCGGAGGGCGGGTTCGACAGTCGGGTCTCCGGCCACGATGCGCTCCACCAGCTCCGGACCCATCCGGGCGACGATGGCCGCCTCCAGGTCGACCAGGCCCGGGTCCGTCACCAGGGCGGCGGGCCGGTGGTCGTGGCTGGCGGCCCTCGCCGCCAGGTACCCACCGAAGCCCTGGCCGACCAGAACGATGCGCTCCGGGTCCACCTCGGGCCGGAGGCCGAGGAGGTCGAGTGTGGGGACAATCACCGACTCCCAGTCGGGCCGGAGGGTGGTGCCCCGCTCGCGCAGGGGCGCGCCCTGGCCCGGTCCGTCGAAGACCAGGCAGTGGTAGCCGCGGGTGAGGGCGGCGGCGCCGGTGAGGAAGTACCCCTCCTCGGCCGTCCCGTCCAGGCCCGTGATCACGACCAGGGTGGGGGCGGGGCCCGGCCGGGCGGTGAGCAGGAAGCCGGGCAGGGAGCCGCCTTCGAAGGGGATCTCCACCGCCCGGGCGGGCCGGTCGAACCGGTCGAGGGCGCGGCGGAAGCACTCACGGGAGGCCCGGAAGGCTCCCGGCTCGCTGGCCAGGAGGTGGGGGGGCAGGGCCAGCTCGGCCATCCGGTAGTAGGTGGAAGCGCGCAGCAGGTCCTCCCCGGCCCCTGTGCCCCCGGCGGTCCGGAGCCGCCGCTCGGCTCGGGCGCGCGTGCGCTCGGCCAGCCCGTGCCAGGTCGCGTACCAGCTCTCGCGGTCCCGGCCCGCGCGTTGCGCGGCGAAGCGGTACTCCCCGAGGTCGGCCCCTCCATGGCGAACGTGGGCGAGCAGATACCGGAGCCGCGCCCGCCGGTCGTGGTCGGTGAGCGCCTGGTCGTCCGTGGCGGGACCGGGAAGACCGCCGGACATGGGCGAGATGCTTCCGCCCGGGTCGGGCTCGGGGCGTACGAGGAACCCGCAATCCGCTACGGGCGGGGGCCCGGCGAGGGCGAGGCCGGCGCCCGATCCGGGTGGCCCCCCGGACCGGATGGCGCTCCGCCCAGCAATTTGTCCAACGCAGGTGACCGTCGCCGCTTGTCGCCGTCCCGCCTTCCCCTCGATAACTGAGGAAGTCGTGCCGCCGTGGCCCGACGGTCAATCTGGTCTGACGGGGGTGTGGGCATGG